>CAZYEQ010000009.1:0-6150 GCA_964646505.1 uncultured Gammaproteobacteria bacterium | reverse complement strand
CACCAAGCGGGTTCAACACGATATCAACAGGACGGCCATCCGTGAGGAAGGGCATATCTTCTTCGGGAAGAATACGGGACACCACACCTTTGTTACCGTGGCGACCGGCCATCTTGTCACCTACTTGGATTTTACGAAGGTCGGCTACGGTTACTTGCACCTGTTTGATAACACCAGGCTGCAACTTATCGCCTTCTTCTGAAGAAAATACTTTGATGTCGATGACTTTTCCGTTTTCACCACCTTGTAAATACAGTGATGAGTCACGAACGTCACGTGCTTTTTCACCAAAAATCGCACGGAGTAAGCGCTCTTCTGGGGTAAGTTCAGTTTCACCTTTTGGTGTAATTTTTCCAACCAAAATGTCACCCGAGTGAACTTCGGCACCGATACGCACCACACCTTCAGAATCAAGATTCTTGAGTTTTTCTTCTGATACGTTTGGAATGTCAGCGGTCACTACTTCAGGGCCGAGTTTGGTTTCGCGAACATCGGTTGCGTAGTCTTCAACATGAATCGAGGTGTAGCGGTCTTGCTGCACCAAACGTTCTGACACGATAATCGCGTCTTCGTAGTTGTACCCGTCCCACACCATGTAGGCCACGAGTACGTTTTGACCAAGCGCGAGTTCGCCATTGTCAATCGAAGGGCCATCACAAATAACCTCGCCTTTCTTTACCTTGTCGCCAAGTTTTACAATAGGGCGCTGGTTGATACAACTTGAGTTGTTTGAACGCACGAATTTGTTCAAACGATAGGTCATGACTTTCCCTTTCTTTGAGGTAATTTCAATATGATGACTATCAACGGCCGTTACCTCACCATCGTCTTCGGCAGTAATGGCATGACCACTATCAATGGCCGCGCGTGACTCAACACCAGTACCAACAAATGGCGCATCAGGCTTAATACATGGCACGGCTTGACGCTGCATGTTCGTACCCATAAGACCACGGGTCGCGTCATCGTGTTCAAGAAATGGAATCAAACTCGTCGCGATGCTAATGATTTGATTTGATGCTACGTCGACATAATCAATGGCATCAGGCGCAGCTGTTCCTGGTTTCCCTTTAATACGCGCTGGTACGCGATCGGCTAAAATCACTCCCTCCGCGTTCATCGGAATGGTCGCGGCGGCAGTGACTGCGCGTTCTTCATCAAACGAATTCAGATACACAATTTCCATCGTTACACGAGGCTGTACTTGAATCGTTTTTTCTTTCGCGCCTTCCAATTTTTTCGCCACATCTTTTGTAATGAGTGTCCCCGCTTTTACCCCAGCAACATCGGCGCGAAGTACTTCACCTTCAGAAAAACGTGCTTCGTTCGGCACTTCACGAACCACACGGCGATATGGAGTTTCAATAAACCCAAATTCGTTTACTTTTGCGTAACTTGAAAGATGGCCCACCAAACCAATGTTTGGACCTTCAGGAGTAGCAATTGGACAAATACGACCATAGTGAGTGGTATGTACGTCACGAACTTCAAACCCCGCGCGATCACGCGACAAACCACCTGGCCCAAGCGCTGAGACGCGACGTTTATGTTCAAGTTCAGCGAGAGGGTTAATCTGATCCATGAACTGTGACAACTGTGAGCTCATAAAAAACTCACGCACCGCGCCAATCACCGGACGCGCGTTAATAAGCTTGTTAGGAAGAAGCCCATCAACTTCGTAAGTGCTCATGCGGTCTTTGATGATACGCTCCATGCGCGCCAAACCAATACGAAAACGGTTTTGTACAAGTTCACCAACCGCGCGCACGCGGCGGTTACCAAGGTGATCAATATCATCTGGGTCCTCCTGTGTCACGTTCAAACGAACCACCTCACGCAACACGTTCACCAGTTTTTCTGGTGACAAAATACGTTCTTCTTTTTTATCCAAATCAGCACCTGAAAGACCGAGGTTAAACTTGGTATTAAATTTGTACACACCAACACGGCCAAGATCATAGCGATCAAAATTGGTGAACATGGCCTGAATAAGACCGCGCGCGTTATCGGCTGTCGCAAGGTCACCCGGGCGAATACGTTTATATACCTCAATCAAACCCTCATCTTCATTTGTTGCTGCGTCTTTTTTAATCGTGTTTTCAATAAAATCAATGCTGCCGTGCGTATTCACGCCCTCAAACAATGCTTTAATTTGTTCGTCGGTGCTGTACCCAAAGGCACGCAATAATGAGGTCGCTGCGACTTTGCGTTTACGATCAACCTTAATCCAAATCACGTTATTCTGATCGGTTTCAACTTCGATCCATGCTCCACGATTTGGAATAATTTTCGCGCCGTAGTAACGGCGGTTACGAACAGAATCAGCGGTAAAAAATGCTCCGGCTGAACGAATAAGCTGCGTCACCACCACACGCTCAATACCATTGACCACAAACGTTCCGCGCGGGGTCATGATTGGCACGTCACCCAAATAAATTTGCTGGCGATGCTCTGCCCCAGTGCGTTTATTGACCAAACGAACCTGCACGCGAAGCGGCGCTTCAAATGTAATGTTTTTTTCACGGCACGTTACTTCATCGAACTTTGGCTCATCAAGAGTGTACTCTTCAAAAGACAGCTCAAGATCGCGACCAGTGAAATCGGTAATAGGTGAAATCTCATCAAAAAGTTCACGAATACCGGTTTCAAAAAACCACGCGTATGAGGATTTTTGTACCTCAATCAAATCTGGAAGCGGAGTTGCTTCTTTGAGCGGAGTAAAAAACTTGCGCTCTTTCTGTACTGTTTTTTGCCGTTTGTAGATGGGCATAGATGGCGAATGAATAAACGCATGTCACGAGTCTGTGCAAAAGTAGATTTTGAACAGACCGATGGTCGCGTTTTGCGTCCCAAGATAACAAAAAACCCGGCACAGGTGTCGGTTATGTACGTAATTTATTGTTGGTTGCCAAAGTAATACATGGGAGATCCCTATATACGCCTACAGTGGGCGCCCGGAAAGTCCTCAATACAAGGAAAACTCTTCAGAAGGTATGCTCTTTTTTCTCCCGGTGGGACAGGTCTGCAGTATTCACTCATGAGCACGTCAACGAAACTGTGCCCAGTATAGGGAAATGTAGACTTTTTGTCAAATAGCCACCTCGTTCACTTTTTCCACCTTAAAAATCAATTTTTTAGCTTAATTAAGCAAATTATTTTTCATAAGCATTTTAAAGTAATTTGAGTCAAAAAAGTTATCCACAGAAATCGACTAATTTAAAACCGTTTATATTGACAAAAAGCCTAAAAAAGCCTACAGTAGCAAACCCAGAACTTTTCTGGGTAACTATACGATTGTTCTTTCGGGATAATCTGTGTGGCCTCCTTCACGCGATATTCGTTGGAAAGAGGCCACACAGATAGGGACCCCCGCGCAAAAACGAAAGAAGAGTAGAGAATAAAGAGGATCGGAAACCGAAAAAATGTGTGGCAAGGAGCCACACATGTCGATATCGGACAACGCGTTTAAAGGAGTTTTTGTTTCGGTCATTATCTTTGCACTTGTCGTGCTCGGGGCCTTGTTCTACAAGGCAAGCCCGGAGTCGCTGGCAAGTCTGGGGGTTCCAACGAAGGCCGTAGCGAGCATGCAACATGCTCCAGAGGCCAACGTCCCGCCCCCCGCGATCATCGCGATCCCCGGGCCACGCACGCTCAAAAATGGGCGTCGCGCCATGCCGGCCGGGAATCGCGACACGGTCAACACCCTGCTTCGTAACAACGAATACTACGTCCTGCGGGACGGAAGTATCGTGTACGTGCTCGGTATCGCCAAGTTCTCGATACTGGGCGGGCTCACGCACGCTTTTGCTGGCTGCAAGGAATGCAGAGGTAAAGACGTGAGTGGTCTGACCACGGGAACGAAGCTCTGTAACGCTTCCTTCGCCGACGGTACGGACATCAACATTTGTTTGTCCGTGCCGAGGGATATGGTCGTTGACAGCAGCTAACACCGTTCTTCGGTGATTCAACGTTCTCCCCTCGGGGACGAACCTCCGTAACAGGGGGTGATACAAAAAGAAAAGGAGCCAACAGATACGCCAAAAGGAGGGTTGAGGACACGCACGTTCATCGCGATGTCCTCCCCATATCAGCCTCCATCACCACATGATGCATACTGATATGGGAAAACAAAGACGCCACAAACGTCTTTGTTTTATTTTTAAGGGAAAGAAAAAAAAATTTGTGTTATACTATGCGCACGTCCTATTCGCGCTATGCCAAAAGGGAAACAACCAACGCACACGCTCGACGCCAGTATTTCACGCGGCATTATTGCCATTCTTTTAGTTATTTTTAGTCTTGTTATTGTTCTCAGTTTCTTTGACCAAGCTGGACCGCTTGGGTACATGTTAAACGACACTGTACTGGCGTTTCTTTTTGGAAACATGCGCTATCTGTCGCCAGTTATCCTTCTTACGGTGGCCGCGCTTCTTTTGAAAGATTTAGAATATGAATATCGTGCCACGCACATTACTGGCGCGGTACTCTTTTTTATAACAACGGCGGGTTTCCTTCACATGAATTTTCTTCCAAAAGACATGTGGGACAAGGCGCTGAACGGATACGGCGGAGGAGTTTTTGGACTCGTGGCTTGGCCACTCCAGACCTATCTTGGTGGCATTGCTTCCTGGATTATTCTCATCGGACTTTTTATTATTTCCCTCCTTTTGCTGTTTAATACCGCGATTCTGCACCTTCTTACTCTGCACAAAGAATTTTTTTCTTCCCTTCAGGGAGGAGGCTCTTTACCCAAGAAAAGTGTTGGCGATGAGGATACGGAAGAAGACGAAGATGAAGATGATGAGTACGCAAGCCAGGACACAGATGACGTTGACAGACAGTTCATGAAACGAGCAATTTCCGAGGAGCAGACGTCAGAAGAAGATGAAGATAGTGAAGACGAAGAAGAAGTTGAAAAACCAGAAGAAAATATCGAGGATGAAAAAGAAGATACTCAAGAAAAAAACGATACTGGAGTGCCCGCAGGCCCATGGTCATATAAACCAGTCATCCGTGAGCTGCCCCCATTATCATTGCTTCAAAACAAGAAAAGTAAACCGACCAGTGGAGACATCAAAGGGAACGCCCAAGTCATTCAAGAAACCCTTGGTGAATTTGGTATCGACGTAGATATGGGTGAGGTGCGTGTGGGGCCAACAGTCACTCAGTATTCCTGTAAACCCCATAAAGGTATTAAAGTTTCACGTATCACAAGTTTAACCAATGATCTTGCGCTTGCGCTCGCTGCCCACCCTATCCGTATTGAAGCTCCTATTCCCGGCAAATCACTTATTGGTATTGAAGTGCCAAATGAAAAAACAGCAATGGTGTCGGTGCGCGAACTCCTCGAAAGCGATGAATATACCAAACGCCCCCACGACATGATGGTCGCGCTTGGAAAAGATGTGGCTGGAAAAATTTGGTTTGCCGACCTTCCACGCATGCCTCACCTGCTTATTGCAGGTGCTACAGGAAGTGGAAAAACCGTGTGTATGAACACGATCATCTTGAGTCTTTTGTATCAAAATACCGCCGAAACTCTGCGCATGATTATGGTTGACCCGAAACGCGTCGAATTAACCATGTATAATGGGATTCCCCACCTTCTTACCCCCGTTATTACGAATACACACAAAACGGTTAACGCGCTCAAATGGACAGTCGGCGAGATGGAACGTCGTTTCGAACTTCTCTCACAGGCGGGCAATCGTGACATTCAGTCGTACAACGCGTCACACCCTGACACCAAACTCCCCTATCTTGTGTTCATTATTGATGAGTTGGCCGACCTCATGGCCCAAGCCGCGAACGATGTTGAGGGCGGCATTATTCGTATCGCTCAAATGGCACGCGCGGTTGGTATTCACCTGATTGTAGCAACGCAGCGACCCAGCGTTGACGTAATTACCGGGCTCATGAAAGCAAACATTCCAGGCCGTATTGCCTTTTCCGTTGCCTCAGCTATTGATTCACGTACCATTTTGGATAGCCCTGGCGCGGAAAACCTGCTTGGTCGTGGTGACATGCTATTATCAACGGCCGCTCTTGGTAAACCAGTGCGTATTCAGGGTGCGTATATTTCTGAAGATGAACTTAAAAATGTTGTTGAGTACCTTAAAGGCGACGAGCCGCCCACCTATGACGAATCAA
>CAZYEQ010000008.1:10044-24922 GCA_964646505.1 uncultured Gammaproteobacteria bacterium | reverse complement strand
ATGGGGAGCCGTAGTAGGCTTGAGTAGTGCCGTATATTTTTTCATTATCGGCTTAAATATTCTAGCTGTTGCTGAAATAGGATTTTTTATTGTGATGGTATACGGGTATATTAATCACAGAGCAGATCATAAGAAGCTCGCCTTACAAACAAGTTTTGTCCTTACCTGCATCTCTGTTATTCTAGGATTTTATTTCTTTTCCAGTTACCTCACCTTCGTTGAAGCAGTTTCCTCTCTTTCATTTATTTGGGGCGGCTATTTGTTAGCAAATAAAAAGAAATTGTTTGGTTGGACTTTATTTATTATCGCCCATGTGGCCACTGCTATTTCTGGTGCAGTGAAAGGTGAAATGATATTTGCTGCATTCCAAGTGTGTTCTGGTCTCATTTGTTGCTACGGACTCTATTCTTGCTTAAGAGATGTGTATGAAAACAAAAAATCACTATCACATACCAATTGAACTAGCACGAGTGACAAAAGTCGCAAAAGAAGGTGTTGCTCATGTTGGTGACCTCATTCATTCGATTGATTATGATGCGCCAGAGGGCACGCCTATTCTTGCAGCACTTGATGGTGTTGTTATTGCTATTAAGCAAGATTCAGATCAAGGTGGAGACGATCCAAAATATGAGAATGATGGTAATTATATTGAAATTCTCCATGAGAATGATGAAGTTTCAGAATACGAACATATTCTACAGCATTCTGCTAAAGTAAAGATAGGCGATGTGGTTAAA
Source organism: uncultured Gammaproteobacteria bacterium (assembly GCA_964646505.1). Classification (GTDB taxonomy): domain Bacteria; phylum Patescibacteriota; class Patescibacteriia; order Magasanikbacterales; family UBA922; genus CAZQXB01. The sequence goes on along the minus strand of CAZYEQ010000008.1, from coordinate 24,185 downwards.
AAGGGGCAGGTTATTGCATCAGTCGGAAATACAGGGTGGAGCGAATGTCCGCATCTTCATTTTATGGTGTACCCCAAAGGTGAAGAATACAAAACTCTGGAAATTCAGTTTGAAAAAACAGTTTCAATTGGCAAGGGAAATTTAGCTGGTAAGGGTGTCTATGCGGTGCAAAATTTTAAGAAAGGTGATGTGGTTATTCTTTATAATCTTGAGCCATTAACTGAAGATGAGTATCTAAGACTGTCGGATAGTGAAAAAATGTTTACACACAGTCACAAAGGTCAAATGTACCTATATGGTGAACCGGAGCGTTTTGTTAATCATTCAGATAAACCCAATACTCTTCCAAATGAACAACATACCTGCGATATCGCCGTACGAGATATAATGATTGGTGAGGAGATTACAACAGATTCATCACAGGATGACTTTGTTTAACCTTCATCGATCTATGAATGTAAGACCATACAATCCCGATACAGACTACGTTCACATTGAACGTTTATATAAATTGCCAAATTCTTTTGGCGGTCAATTTGATGAAGCTCGTGATGTAAAAGAAAAACTTGATGCTTTGATTGATGGTAAGCCAGGGAGTATTCTGGTAGCGACCGAAGGAGATGCTGTTGTAGGAACAATTACTCTTTTTGAAGATGGCCGCTCTGCTTGGCTGTATCGATTTGCCGTAGAAAAGGAGTGTGAGCTGGAAATTGCTTCAGCGCTATGGACTGAGGCAAAGAAAATAATGAAGCAACTGGGACATTCTCAGATACTCGTGTATGCTCCATTAGGAGACAGTGATTTCGAAAAAAGATATACTTCACTTGGGTTCAATAAGGGCGGTGACTTTACGGCGTATTGGCAAAATTTAGAATAGCTTATGATTATCTATAAAAACTCTCTTGACGGTATCACAAAAGATCAGCTGGAAGGATTTTTTGTGGGATGGAAAAAGAAACCTTCAAAAGAAAAATTATTTAAACTCCTGGAAAATAGTTACAAAATTTGCCTCGCGGTAGATGGTGAAACTACTCAGGTGATTGGTTTAATAACGGCAATTTCAGATAAGGTTTTAAGTGCCTACATTCCTTTTCTAGAAGTCCTTCCTGAATTTCAAAATCAGGGCATTGGAAAAGAGCTTCTCAAAAGATTGCTAGGTGAGCTTGATAACCTTTATATGATCGACCTCTCATGCGATCCTGAAATGCAGGAATGGTACCAAAAATCAGATTTGGCTAAGTCTGTGGGGATGCGTCGCCGTAATTATGATAAACAGTCAGGTATCTAAAATGATTTTTTCCATAAATTAACCCCACACCTCAACTCGCGATAGTTTAAGATATAGTGAGTGTTAGTGGGGGTAGGTTTAAAAAGTCTTGGAATATGTATGTACCCTACCCCTCATCTTATATATTGACTTTATCTTAAAAAGATGCTACCCTTACTTCATCAAGTAAAACATGTTATGAAAAATAGTAATTCAGTAATCGTAGCCCATCATACCCACTTTCATTGAGTGGTGATTTTCTATTGTCTTAAATAGGTTTCTCCGCTCAATAGGCGGATTTTTGTTTATATAATGTAATTATTATGATTCGTAATATTATCCAAAGAGTTAAAGGTACACGAGATTTTTATCCTGAAGATTTTAGAAAACAAGAATGGTTGATTGGTCAAATGAAACAGGTGCTTTATCGTTACGGCTACGAAGAATATACCGCACCTATTCTTGAGCCCATGGAACTCTTTGCGGCTAAAAGTAGTGTGGAGATCGTAGAAAAACAATCATATGTTCTTCGTGATCGATCAGACGAACAGTTAGTTCTTCGCCCAGAAATGACTCCATCTCTCGCGAGAATGGTTGCCGAAAAACAATACGAGCTACCAAGCATATTGAGGTGGTTTAGTGTACCTGAATGTTGGCGGTATGAAGCACCACAAAAGGGAAGACTTCGTAATTTTGTGCAATTAAATGTTGATCTTTTGGGTTCAGAAAGTGTGCTTGCTGACAAAGAAATCATTGATATTGCTATTCGTATCCTCGAGTCACTGGGGATCGATCTTAAAACCATTACTGTACGTATTAGTGATAGAGCTGTGATGGAAGAAGTGTTCTCATCTCTCAACATTAAAAAAGAAAAACAAAAAGATGTTTTTTCCATTCTTGATAAAAAAGACAAGATTGCGGAAGAGGTATTCGCGTCTTTACTAAAAGAGCTCAATCTCACGGATGGTACAATTACCGCCCTCAAAGGTATATTGAGTAACTCAGAACAGGTGTTAGAGGCGTATGAGTCTGCGAGTTCGTTGAAAGATCTCCTACAATCCTTCAAAGAAGAAAAGTGTAGAGTGGTTTTTGACCCAACAATTGCTCGAGGTTTTTCTTACTACACAGGAACTGTGTTTGAGATATTCCAAACAGGAACCTCTTTTAAACGAGCCATTTTTGGTGGGGGAAGATACAGTAATTTACTGGAAGATGTGGGGGGAAAACCCATGAGTGGTGTTGGTTTTGGGGTAAGTGATGTGGTGCTTGAGGCTATCCTCAAAGAGGAGGGGAGAGAAATAACTTCAAAGAAAAAACCGTTAACAATAGTTATTCCATTCTCTGAAGCAGAAGAAGTTGTTACCAAGCAGATAGAAAAAACCTTGCGTATAAAAGGGGTGGCCGTTATTTCATCTCTTCCGCCGTATGTTATGAAAAAACAACTCAAACTTGCCTCAGATGTTGGTGTGACTCAAGTAATTCTTGTACTACCTGATGAGCTTAAACAGGGGATGGTGGTATTGAAAAATATGGAAACTGGTGAACAACAGGCAATTGAGATTGATTCAATTGGTCAGTGATGGGGCTAAGTTCGGAACATAGATATACCCCTTCTCCTCACGAATAATAGCTCCAACCTCCTCCACCCAGTTCTGCACCGAGAAACATGACTATATAAAGCCATGTTTTTTGTATACCCGCGTGTGGAATCGAACTTTATGGTACTATATACGTATTGACAAACCGATGTTTTTGTGGTAATTACACTCTAATTATCGTGTGTTAGAAACAATTTTTGTTTTCAATTTCGTTATTGTGTATGGACGAGAGAGTGAAAAAGATACAGGTTTTTTTAAAAAGTAACTCATACGTTTTAATCTTGTTAGCATTGGCGGTAATATTTTTAGGTATTATCCTTATTTTTCAGTTTTTAAGCACCGAGAGTAAGAATGCCAACACTAAAAAGGTTTCTGGGTCTACCACCACTGTATTGTCTGTTTCTTCTACAAATAGTGTCCAAAAAGCTACCTCTACAGCATCAACACACGTAGAGGGGGAAACTGATAATAAACAAGAATGCAGTTTAAAATCATACATTAAATCTGAACAAGGGGTCGGTGGTAATGGCAAGCAGAGCATCAAAGAGTATGTTGTTCCTGTGGCATGTGATACTTATATCCTTTTTGAAAGAAAAGATGATCCACAAAATCAATCTGAAATCCAGGGAACATTTGCTGTGTACTATGTTGATAGTAGAGGTAAAACATATATTTTTGACCATAGTGGTTCGGTTTACGGTATAAATGGAGGGACATGGGAAGTTATTGAGAATAATAATTTTTTTCTTCATATACGGCTCAACGCCGGAACTGACGGGTCAATGATATCAGATTACTATATAATAAAAATCGTTCCACGTTTAGATGTGGGTATACAAGAATCAGGAAGAGATATTAAGGTAATTACTGAACGTGAGGTGTACACTATTTCTCTTCGTTCTTCAGTAGAAAAATGCAAAAAAGAAACTGATACGTTTGTGACCGATGCAATTATCGTAAACAAAAAAGTATATTCATTGGCAAAATCTTTTGCTGAGTCATGTGAAGCGTATATTACTTCATCTCTAGGTGATTACAAGACACTAGGCTTAGATTCAAATGCCCTCTCCTTTGAAAAGCACACTGTAAAAATCAACGTGCCTTTTAATGATTATGTAGAATTCGATTATGCAAATGGAGAATTATATAGTGCTCCTCTTGCGCAATACTTAGATTCTCTGTCGGATCCATCTGGAGTTCACCGAGGTAATACAGTTGCGACTAAATCACCAAATGGTAGTTTTTATCTTGTTACGTATGGGTATGGTGATTCTGCGTATGGAGTAATATACACCGCGGCCACAGGTGAAACACATCCAGTGCCTGTGGGAATTGCCATGCTCATGGATCCATATAATTTTAGATGGTTAGAAGATGGACGTTTGGAGGTATATGAAGGATGCGTCAAGGCAAGCGCCTGTAAGCAGTATTGGTCCATCAATTCGTCAGAGCCATGGAAGATGGAGCTGTATAAGGATTTGAGTAGATAAGTGTTTGGTACATGTCAAAAACTTTATGAATAATTATAAAAAAAATAGTACTTTGTTTTTTGGCGGATTGGCGTGCTGCGTATTAGGCGTTGTTTTGGGTATTTTTGTGTATAAAAGTTTTTACCCACCTCAACCTGTGGCAGTAGAAAACACTTCTGTTACACCCACTCCCATCGCACGCGAGGAATTGGTTACATCTACCGGTATTGATGAGTCAAAACATTCCGCAGCTTCTCGCACACTTACATACAAAAATCAACATTTAGGTTTTCAATTTGATTATCCTGAAACGTTTTATGTCGAGATAAAAGACGGGGTGGATGTTGGATCCACAGTGCTGACGTTGGTTGAACTGTCAAAACGTGCTCCAGATGGGTATACAATGTCTGGCGGTTTCATCTCCTTTAACATTATTGCAAAGGAGAAAGCGGATGATATGCTCCAGAAACTTCGTCGTGATTATGATCGTGCACAAACACAAAGAAAAAAAGAATGTGGAAACGAATCGTCTGAGGGGGCATTTACTATGTGTGCATATTACGGTGGAGGGGTTACCTATAACACAAGTACTCTGCAGGGAGTAGAGGTTGTAGAAAGACATTTTGTTGGAGAGGGTTCTAGTGAGGTTACGATATTCGTACCATCGAAAGGTTTTAGCGTCTCCTATGATCCTGTATTTGTTTCATCGGATATAACAGCTATATTACAAAGTATACATTTTTTCGATAACGATAGAATTATTACCGACCAGAGTACCGGCATCGCCTTTGTATGTCCTGCTTTTTGGCTCTGTGAGGGGGGTGACGCTTCTTATTTTAATACAATCTCTGATAGAACTAGAAAATATAGCTTACTTGGGCCAGGAGGGCAATATCTTGAAATGCATGTAGCAGAAATGAGTGCTGAAAAAATAAAAGAAGTCGTGAAATCGAATGAGGGTTATTTTGCCGTACAAATAAAGACCAATGGTTTGCAGGTACACACATACTCATTTTTGAATAAAGAGCATCATGTGGCTGATGTCTACGAATATGGGTACAAAGATCAGTCGAGTAAAACAGTACTTTTGTTTATCTTAGACAAAGGAGTTGCGATCGGGTTCAGTTCGTATAATACGATTGTTGACCAGAAGTATATTGAAACCTTGTTCGATGTCTCAAGGATTAAATAGTAGTATTCGATTATTTTATTTTACATACTCTTTTGGTTAAAGTATAAAATAAAATATAGTGAGTACTACTCTGGGGTAACCGGAGAAAAATCTGGAATATACACATACCCTTTCTCCTCACGGATAATAGTTCCAACCTCCTTCACCAAGTTCTGCACAGAACTAAATGGTGAGTTTTCAGCCAGTACACGCCAGCCAGTATTGGCCACACAAACACATGTTTTACCTTTCAATAGAAAGTTCAAGCCGATCAATTTAAGAAATGCTCGGATCGCCATTAAATCGCCACCACCCGCGATTTTTTTGTTTATCCTTAATAGTGCTATTGCATAGAAAAATGAAGAGGTGTACTATATCCCCTATAGGGGGATATACTGTTTATACTATGTACAAACCGAAAACTGAAAAAGAACGCATTTTGCATCGCTTTAAAATTTCCATGGGCCACATGAAAAAGGTTATTGCGATGGTTGAAAGCGGAGCGTATTGCATCGATATTATTCATCAATCGAAAGCTGTTCAGAAAGGGTTACGAGAAACTGATCATGTTATTCTGGAAAACCATTTAAACACCTGTGCCGCGAAAGCAATTCGTGAAGGTCGCGAGAAAAAGGCGATCGAAGAAATTATGGCTATTATTAAAAAAACCTAGTATGGAAACCACTCAAAATTTTAGAGTGAAGGGGATGCATTGTGCCAGCTGTGCGAATATTATTACCCGCACACTTAAAAAGGTTGAAGGTGTATCATCGGTTGATGTGAACTATGGCACTGAGACCGCGAAGGTTGCGTATGATCACTCGAAAACATCATTGGAGCATTTGTCAGACACTCTGAAACCTTTAGGGTATTCATTCGTGGAGGAAGCAAAAGCTATGAATATGTCAGAAGATGAGCATGCTGCTCACCTTGGCCTTGGCCAGTCAAGAAAAGAAAAGTTGTCTGAACTGGCAGAGTTTAAAACAAAAGTGTTGTCGGTTATTCCTTTGGCTGCGTTTAGCATTTTTGTGATGGGCTGGGATACACTGTCTCAGTTTAGAATTCTTCCCGCCATGCCACCTGTTCTTGCGGAATTTTTTCATCACCTTCTTCCTATTTTCGCAACGTATACGTTATTTATCGTAGGTATACCATATCTCCTTGGGGTCTATCGCTTCTTTCGGTATGGAAAAGCCAATATGGATACCCTTATTGGAATTGGGACCGTGGCGGCATTTTTGTATAGTTTTGTCGTTACCGCTTTTGAAGATACCCTTCGTCCATTTTTGAACGTTGAACATAACTACTACGATGTAACTATTGTTGTTATTGCTTTTATAACTTTAGGAAAATATCTCGAAGCAACATCAAAACTTAAAACAGGTGATGCTATTGAAAAACTCCTTCATCTTCAGGCCAAAACCGCGCTTGTTATTCGTAATGGTCAAGAGGTTGAAGTGCCTGTTCAGGATGTCATGCATGGTGAATTCATTGTGGTAAAACCCGGGTCAAAAATACCAGTTGATGGGTTGGTTACCGAAGGCACGTCATTTGTTGATGAGGCCATGGTTACGGGTGAACCGATACCCGCAGAAAAACAGGTAGGAAGTATGGTTATTGCTGGCACCATAAACACAACTGGAACCTTTACATTCACTGCTACAAAAGTTGGGAAAGAAACAATGCTCGCTTCGATTATTACCATGGTCCAAGAGGCGGAAGGAAGTAAGGCACCAATTCAGGCGCTTGCTGACAAGATTTCCGCTGTTTTTGTGCCAACCGTTATTTCGCTTGCCGTAGTAACCTTTGTGGCATGGCTTGTATTTGGTATTCCAACGCTTGGTTTTGCGCAGGCGTTGTCAAACGGCCTTTTGTCATTTGTAGGTATTCTCGTGATTGCGTGTCCATGCGCATTGGGGTTGGCCACACCAACCGCGATTATCGTGGGTGTGGGCAAGGGTGCGGCAAATGGGATTTTAATCAAGGATGCAGCAACGTTGCAAAAACTTCATACAGTGACCACGCTCGTTGTTGATAAAACCGGCACACTGACAAAAGGGAAGCCCGAATTAGTGTCGGTACAGTCGTTCATGGATGTGTCTGAGAATAAACTTATTTCTCTGTTGGCATCGTTAGAAAAAAAATCAGAACATCCTATCGCTCACGCCATAGTAACCTATGCAGCAAAAAATCATATAGAAATACAAAACGTAGAGAAGTTTGAAATCATAAAAGGGAAGGGTGTGTCCGGGTTTATTGGGGGAAGCAAATATGTGGCTGGAAACAGCGCCTGCATTGCAGAATTGGGTATTTCTTTCGATCAAAGCCATCTTCAGCAGGCCACTGCTCAGGGAAAAACTCCGATTATACTCGCAACAGAAAAAGAAGTGCTTGGCGTCGTTATGGTAGCAGACGCGGTGAAACTAGAGGCAAAAGAATCAATACAAAAAATGCACGCGCTTGGTTTGAGGGTGGTAATGCTCACCGGAGACAACAAAAATACCGCTCATTTTATTGGCGAACAATTAGCGATTGATGAGGTGGTTGGTGAAGTATTACCACATGATAAAATGGCCAAAATTAAATCGCTTCAAGCTGGGGGGCATATTGTGGCCATGGCTGGGGACGGGATCAATGATGCTCCAGCATTGGCTCAAGCAGATGTGGGTATTGCCATGGCCACCGGTACTGATGTGGCAATTGATTCCGCTGGGATCATTCTTTTGCACGGTGATATTTCAAAAGTGAGTAAGGCAATCCATTTGTCAAAACAAACTATGCGTGGAATAAAGCAAAATTTATTTTGGGCGTTTGTGTACAACATTGTTGGTATTCCACTTGCAAGCGGCATTTTTTTCCCATTTTTTGGCTGGCTTATCAGTCCTGTGTTTGCAGGCGCAGCCATGGCGTTTAGTTCCGTATCTGTTGTGTTAAATTCTTTACGCTTAAAACGAAGCACCCTTTAATATGAATAATACGAATCTTTTCGTTATTTTCTTCACTGGACTTATTACGGGAGGTCTTACATGTCTGGCGGTTCAAGGGGGTCTCCTTGCCAGTACTATTTCAGGGCGAGAACAAGAACGTCTTAAAGAAGGGGTAAAACATGGTAACGCAAGACCCATTTTATATTTCATTGCGGCCAAATTGATCGCCTATACGTTTCTTGGGTTTATGCTTGGTTGGCTTGGGTCGTTTTTTGAACTTTCGGTGCGAGCACAGTCATGGCTTCAATTTGCTGTGGCGGCTTTTATGATTGGGACAGCATTGAACCTTCTGCAGGTACATCCTTTTTTTCGGTATTTTGTTATTCAGCCGCCAAAATTTTTAACCCGTCTCGTGCGAAATCAATCAAAAAGTAAAGATGCATTTGCGCCCGCACTCCTTGGAGCGTTTACCGTTTTTATTCCGTGTGGCACGACTCAAGCCATGATGGCTCTTGCCGTGTCGACAGGGAAACCCGTGTACGGCGCGGCGATTCTTTTCGCATTTATCTTAGGTACTGCCCCGCTTTTTTTCCTACTTGGATATTTCGCCACGAAATTGGGTGACGCATATCAGAAGAAATTTTTTAGGGTTGCTGCCTTAGCTATTATTATTTTGGCGATATACAATGCAAAGGGCGCTTTGGTTTTACGTGGCGTAGATTTCGGTTCCATACAGAAATATCAGTCTAGTGAATTGATAAGTATAAGTGATAAACCAGAAATTACAATTTTGCCATCAGGATATAGCCCGAAGGCTATATCGGTCAAAGCGGGATCGCAAGTAAAACTTATCTTGAAAAATAATGACGCGTATACATGCGCCCAGGCCTTTACCATTCCAACACTTGGGATTCAACGAATCGTGGCCCCAGGGCAATTGGCAGTTATAGAATTTACTGCACCAAGTAAGCCCGGTAAAATTACGTTTGCTTGCAGTATGGGTATGTACAGGGGGGTAATTAATGTATTGTAATATGATTCAAAAAATAAAGTTTAAAATTGTGGGAATGCATTGTGTGAGTTGTGCGATGAATATAGATGGTGAACTCGAAGACACGGGTAAGGTGATTTCAGTAGCGACGAGTTATCCAAAGGCAGAAACGCTCATAGAGTTTGACCTGGCAATTATTTCCGAAGAGGAGATAAAAAAAATCATTGAAAAGATGGGATATACCCTCGAAAGAATCAACGCATAGGGGTTGTTGTAATCAATAACCGAAATTCTTGATCGTGCGTTGATACCTGTTTTTTCCTGGCTTGAGCGCGATCATTTCATTTGGTATGATTACAGCGTTACATGCTCCATTTCATGACGTAGTTAGCTATGCAATATCGCAGTACCTCTTGTTTTTTTAGATATTTGTTTTGAAATCTATCACCGTATCTGTTTTTTTCTGTACGATTTGCCATATGTGAAACGATCAGCGTATATTCGTATTGATCGCCAGAAACTTTCGTACCTTGCGTGGTTTGAAAAGATCAATTGCGCGTATTGCGGGTATGCGAATGGTGTTGTGGGGTATGTGTCTGCTATTTTGGCTGAAACAGAAAAATACTGGTGTGGCATTATGCATGCTAAATACAAAGGTTTTCATGCGCCGAAACATCACAAGCAGTTTCTTCCGTATAATGACCAGCAAGCACTCGTGGACTTTTTAGAAAAAAATAAGCCAGCTTATATGACACAAAAAAAGTATACCTATCTCGTTGCCATTGCCGGCGCGCCAGGTTCTGGTAAGAGCACTCTCGCTAAGGCACTTGGTCAGAAAACTGGCTGGAAGGTACGTTCGTTTGGCGGCTATGTGCGTGAGGTCGCAAAAGAAAGAAACCTTCCGGAAGAACGCAGTGTCCTTCAGGAGCTTGGGGACACTCTTGGGCGAGAGTATGGTGAAGCACTTTTTACCGCAAAAACTATTTCTGCGCCAAAGAGTGGTGAGGACGGTGTAATTTTAGAAGGGGTAAGGAAAAAAGCGCAGTGGGAGGAAGCAAAAAAACACGCTGAACGTCCTGTGCTTGTGTATCTCGACATTCCATATGAAATAGCTAAAGAACGGTTAGAAATGCGCGGTCTTTTGTCAGATCATGAAAAAACATATGAAGAAATTATTGCCCATCCAATGGAGCGCGAACGTGAAACACTCCGAGATATAGCAGATATTCGTCTTCCGATCGACACGCTGGAGCATCACATCAATGCGCTTTTTCCACCTGTTTGGTGAAGACGCGCGCCTACAGCCCCTTGACAAGAGATTGTTTTTGTGCTATACTTTAAACCTTAATTCTGCGCTACATGTAGCGCCAGACTCGAACCTTCTGGACTCTCGTCAGAGAAACGTGAACCAAGGATATCGGGTCACGTTATTATTATATGACTGAGTCACATCTTAGCCAGTCTTCTGGCTTTGCGCGTTTAGGGCTTGCCCAATCGCTTCTCGCCGTTCTTACGGCCAAGGGGTTTCATACTCCAACCCCTATTCAGGCTGAGGCCATTCCTGTCGCACTTACCGGTCGCGATGTGATTGGTATTGCTCAAACTGGAACAGGAAAAACATTAGCATTTGGACTTCCAATGCTTGAACGAATTGCCAAAACCAAAGGCAAAGGGCTTGTGATTTTACCAACTCGTGAACTCGCGCTTCAGGTAGATTCAGTGCTTCAAAATATTGGTAAGTCGCTCGGACTTAAAACCGCTGTGCTTATTGGTGGTGCGTCAATGCACACTCAACTTCAACAACTCAAACGAAATCCGCATATAATCATTGCGACCCCCGGTCGTTTTGTGGATCATATGGAACAAAAAACAGTTCCCATGAATGATATTTCTGTGGCAGTACTTGATGAAGCGGATCGTATGTTTGATATTGGTTTTCTTCCTCAAATCACTCGTATCTTGTCGGGTTTGAAAAAAGAGCGTCAGACCATGCTTTTTTCTGCAACCATGCCTCCGGAAATTACGAATTTGGTGCACCGCTTCATGCGTGACAGTGCTCGTATTGAGGTGGCAAAGCCGGGCGTAACGGCGACAAAAGTTCAGCAGGAGTTGTATGTTGTACGCAAAGACCAAAAAATGGCACTCCTTCAAAAATTGCTTACGGATTTTTCTGGAACCGTCCTCGTCTTTTCTCGCACCAAACATGGAGCAAAGAAAATTGCGGCGAATATCCGTCGCATGGGTCATACCGCTGATGAAATTCATTCGAATCGATCATTGGCACAACGTAAGCGTGCATTGCATGGGTTTACAAACGGAAATCATCGTGTGCTTGTGGCAACCGACATTGCAGCTCGTGGTATTGATGTGACCAATATTGAACTCGTTATCAACTTTGACCTCCCAGATCAATACGAAGATTATGTCCATCGTGTTGGTCGTACTGGTCGTGCGGGGCGCGCTGGTCATGCTATTTCTTTTGCAGCACCAGAAGAGAGAAATGATGTGCGCGGTATTGAACGCTTAATTGGAAAACCAATTCCAGTAACACCACTTCCAACCGATTTACCAACACCTCCGCCACCGTTACCACATGCACCTGCTCAGATGCATGGGAGGGAACGAAAACCATTTGGTCATCGTGGTGGTGGACCTCGTCGGTTTGGTAATCAACGCTCAGGAGGGCATCAGGCTCGTGATCATCGTGGTTCCACTCAAACTGAACGTGTGGAAGGTCAGGTGTCAGCGTATCCTGACAAGCGTCATCCTGCGCATAAACGCCGTGTTCGTAAAGAACGGTTTGGTCGCTCAGGTGGACGACAACGTCATGCGGCGCGAACATTCTAAATAAGAAATAACAAAACCAGGCTTATGCACCTGGTTTTGTGTTTTATAAAAAGTGAAATCCAGTCGGGTGACTGGGTTGTTAAGGGGTTTGTGTACGAAGGCAGAACACTCTGCCTTCGTACACCGAGAGATTGAGGATGGGGTGGTTAGACGCTGGCCTTGTCGGCGAGGCTTCGTGCACCAAGGTGGCTCTTGGACTCACGACGCTGCATGATGGCCTGAAGGTTGGCAGCCATATCACCGATCATGGTGAAGAACTTGACCTTAAGCTGCCTGGCGTTGCCATGCCCATTTGAGTTGTCCAGATCGATGGTGTTGCCGACACCGTCGAGCCACTCCTCGATGGGGGTCGTGTCCGCGCCATGGAGCGCGAACTCCTCGGTTGCGTGCTTCCTGCCATCCATCCAGATGGCCGTCAGGGTGATGTCCAGGGAGTTCCCCTGGAGAACTCCGGTCTGCATCAGCAACTTCATTCCCGAACCTCCTTCGTTTCTTCTGTCTCCTTGAGCCATGAACCCCGAGCTTTCTTGTCTTCGGGGGAATATAGGGATCCCGTCTTTCCATATATTTCCACGAATACATTCTTGACAGAGGAGTATAGTACAAAACTGCTTTTTTGTCAAGAGCGTCATCCTCGGGTATACTTACCTATATCTCTTTTCCCTCTATGGAGTATCGAAAAATTTCCTTTGCCTTTTTTGTAGCCCTGTTTATCGGTATAAGCGTGCTTACGTTTCTTGTGTTTCGTCCGTTTTTGTCTGTACTCGCTTTAGCAGCCATTTTTGCGGTTATATTGCGACCCATTTATATTCATGTTCTGGCGTTTTTTCGCGGGCGTGAAACTCCCGCGGCCCTCGTTGTTATTTGTCTTGTGCTTTTGGGTATCATTTTGCCAAGTGTCTTTTTGGGGACGCGCATTTTTACCGAAGCCCGAAGTTTGTTTGCGTCACTACAGCACAATGGTGGAGCTATTTCGCATACGTTTATTTCTACTATCGAAAACACCGTTCGACAGGTGTTTCCTAAAGTATCGCTTGATTTTGATTTATATACAAGTCAGCTGGTGACGTGGGCAAGCGCGCGTATTAGTGATGTGGTGTTCGGTACGGTCAGTTTTCTGTTTAGTCTGTTCATGTTTTTGGTGGCTCTTTTTTTCTTTTTTAAACGAGGAAAAAAGTACGTCGATACTGCTGTTAGTTTGAGCCCACTTCCTGATGAATATGATACAAAAATTTTGTCGAGCATTGAGTCGACTATTACTTCGGTCATGAAAGGCGCGCTTTTCATTGCGATTATTCAAGGAACACTTGTGGGTATTGGTTTTACAGTGTTTGGTATTAGTAACGCAGTGCTTTGGGGATCAATTGCTGCCGTTGCGGCACTTATTCCTGGTATTGGTACTGCGCTTGTTGTGGTGCCGGGAATACTCTACCTTGTTGCTTTGGGGCAAATACCCGCGGCGATTGGTTTGTCGGTATGGGGCGCGGTGGTGGTTGGTCTTGTTGACAACCTTTTGGTTCCATTTTTTTATGGAAAAGGAATTGAGGTAGACTCGCTGTTTGTGCTATTTTCCGTACTCGGTGGACTGTTATTTTTCGGTCCTCTCGGGTTCATTTTCGGACCGATTGTACTTAGTTTGTGCGTAGCGCTTGTTCATATTTATGTGACATATATTGCGCCTGTTGAAGATAGTGTGCATGCTAGCCAGCCTCGTTCTTCCGCGAGGCGAACTATGGCGCGATCACTCACACAGTCGAAAGATACTTAATATATTATGGCGTATGGAAAAAGCAACATTTGGCGCAGGGTGTTTTTGGGGGGTAGAGGAGCGATTTCGCAAAATCCCTGGAGTTATAGAAACAGCGGTGGGA
>CAZYEQ010000008.1:7722-10034 GCA_964646505.1 uncultured Gammaproteobacteria bacterium | reverse complement strand
CCGCAGTAGGGTATGAGGGTGGTGACATCGATAATCCAACATACAAAGACGTGTGCACCGATACCACTGGCCACGCAGAGGTGGTTGAAATTGATTTTGATCCAAGTAAAGTGTCGTACGAAGAACTTCTTGAAGTATTTTGGGCGAACCACAACCCAACCACAAAAGACCGCCAAGGGCCTGATGTGGGTACGCAGTATCGCTCGGTTATTTTTTATCACACACCCGAGCAACAGGCGTTGGCCGAAGCGTCAAAAGACGCGCTTCAGGAATCGGGAAAATGGAAAAGTCCGATTGTGACCCAAATTGTGCCGGCCCAAACGTTTTACCGCGCGGAAGAGTATCATCAAAAATATTTGTATAAACGCGGTGAAGAGGCGTGTCATGTATAGCGTGCTTTCGGTAGCTTGTGCTGATTAAGGGTGGTATGGTACGCTTTTCATATAAAATCTAATATACACATGTATGTCACGAGAAAATGGTATGGGAATGGGTCCAGAAGTGGCGAAAATTCCAAAATCAGGCTTAGAAAAAGTTATTGAGGCGTTGAAAGAGGTCGGTGCTCTTGGTTTAGAAGAAAGTATAGATGAACATTCACCTTTACCAGAACGTTTGCATGATAGAGTATTTCAGGTTGAGTTTGTGTACAAACTTCAAAACGCGTTTCCAGATAAAGAAAAATTGTTTTTAGATGATAAGTTTCTTAAAGAATACCCGAATATGACAGTGGGGGATTTAGCAGACCGAATTTCTCCCCCTGAAGAAAAGATGGCAGCGTAGTGTGCATATCAGTAAAGAACGAAGCAAAAACCACCCACAAGGGTGGTTTTGTGTGCTATCATTTATTAAAAAATAAACATACGGATACCGTACAGTATCAATAAATGTACTGGATAAAACGCATAAAATAACCATTTCATTTTTGGGCCAATGTTGCCATTGTACGAAGCAATAATTGGAATAGCGAGTAGGCCGAGGGGTTGGGCGAGCGAGGCGGGGTATTGTGTATACAAGGTGCCAAATGGTAGTCCGGTAAAAAAGAGAGGTAGGGTATAAAACAGGCCAGCTAATGTCGCTTGGGATATGAGCATTTTTTTTGGGTAAGTAAAGAATGTGTAAAATAAAAGAATTGAGAGTACGCCATACACGCCATACGTCATGTGGCCGATAAAAAATTCAATGAAAAAAACACCAACCGCAATAAGTGGTATGGTCGCGTATGGTCGTCCGAAACGTCCAAGTATATGTATCGCGATCAGGCCAAGTGAGAGGGTGAAAAAAATATTCCACTCCCAAAATCCTGGGTAAGCCGTTCGTAGCAAAAGAGTGTAGGGAATTTGTGAGATGCACCCGAATGCAAACAAACGAATAAGGTATTGTTTTGGATGTTTGGTGTGCCGAGCGCCGTTCGCAATAAGCCATGCGAATAATATGAACGAAAGACGACCGATCATTCTGAATGCAAAAAACTGTGGAAATAAAAACGCGCCGATATGGTCAATTACCATGAACGTGACAGCAAGTATTTTTATACAGAACATGTTCATATGCTCGGAAGTATAATACACCTACCAAAAATATACTATGGTTTACCCACGTTATTGCACTATTTTTTCAAGCCGGTTTTTAAGTGCGCTCGTATAGGCGTTTTTGTTTGGCCAGTCGCTGTGGAGCACGCATGCCACATGAGCGTTTACGGAGTCGAGTGTATATAAACTGTGGTAAAAACGTTGCGCGGCTACGGCCATGTTTTTGTTTGACCCTAAAGAAATTGTTTTTACGTGCGACGGAAGATGTGCTTGTGCCAGTGCTTCATCGGTACCAATAACAACAACTTCTTGTTTTGTGTTAGTAATAAAAAAATCTTTGGTACATTCGTGCACGGGTGTTTTTGGCGCGTAGTGTTTGTATTTTGTACCCGGAGTGGTATCGTCGGTTTGTTTTTGTGAAGCGTCACTACAGAATATTTTTTCAGAAAAAAGTGAGCGTGCGAGGCCATCATCAAGCATAGGCTGTATGTCGGTGCTATCAAGCGCGCCAGGGCGAAGAATAGTAACCCGGTTATTTTCTCGACAATTCACAATGGTCGATTCAAGTCCAACCATGCACGGTCCGCCATCCACGACACCATCAATGCGGTCGCCTAAATCGTTCATGACCATGTCGGCCGTGGTTGGGCTAAATTTTCCCGACGTATTGGCCGATGGCGCGGCAAGTGGTACGCCCACACCACGAATAATGTCTAACGCAATAGGGTGGTTTGGAATACGGCAAATGACCGAAGTTCTACCACCGGTGGCTGGAAGGAGTGG
>CAZYEQ010000008.1:0-7712 GCA_964646505.1 uncultured Gammaproteobacteria bacterium | reverse complement strand
GAGTTATTTGGTAAGGGCACAAGGACACTTATTGGTCCGGGCGCAAACATGGTGAGCAAGAGTCGGGCGGTGGCTGGAAGGTTTGGAATATACGCCTCGACCATGGCCAGCGAATCAAAATGGCAAATAAGTGGATTATCGCGAGGTCGTTGTTTCGCAATATACACTTTTTCGACAGCCGTTTCGCTGTCGGCGCGCGCGGCTAATCCGTAGACGGTTTCGGTCGGAATAGCTACAATAGACCCGTGTATCAAACGTGCTATCGCTTCGGTTGGGGAGAGTATGTTCATACAAGTATCACATGCTACCACATATGTCGGATTTGTTCAAGTTTCGTGTTGGTGTTCGGGAAAAGCGTTTTTTATATTCACTTGCGTTTGCGGTGCTTGTGGCGTGGTTTGGGTCTCGGATGCCTAAAGACGACACCGATCATGCGGCAGAGAAATCACCGGTAGTTGAACAAGTGCCCGATGCGTCACCTTCAATTGAAGATCCAGAAGAGGTGGGTAGTGTCGATGGTGGGGAGTATGTCGCGCCCACAGAGACTTTTTTTGAAGTAGTACGTGTGGTAGATGGTGACACATTTGTGATTCGTACCGAACAGGGCGAAAAAAAAGTGCGTATGATTGGCGTGGACACACCTGAAACCGTTGATCCGCGAAAAACCGTGCAGTGTTTTGGGAAAGAAGCGAGCGCGTTCACAGCTTCTATTCTTGAAGAAAATGCCGTGCGTTTAGAGGCCGATCAAACACAGGCAGATACAGATATCTACGGACGATTGTTACGGTATGTGTACCTCTCAAACGGAGAACTCGTAAATAAGATGCTTATAGAAGAAGGATACGCGCACGAATATACGTATAAAGTGCCATACCAAAAACAAGCGGAATTTAAGGCGGCGCAGAAAAAAGCACGGGCAGAAGGAAGGGGACTGTGGGCGCCGGGCGTGTGCGCTTAGGGCGCGGTTTTGAGAAGGTTGTTCAATTTTTCAATGTGTGTGGTTGTTTGTAACCATTCGTGTTCAGCGATCTTTTTTTCACTCTCAATTTCGTGTAATCGTTTGGTTTCTATAGGGAAGTAGTGCGTTGGATTTTTTTCAAAATGAGCGTGGAGTTGGTGTGTTTCTTTTTCAAGATCAGCCAACGTGTGCTCAGTGTCGCGTAGTATTTTCTTTTTTTCTTTGAGGATTGCGTGAATTTCCGTTTTGGTTAATACGGGCGCATTATTTTCGGTTTCTTCTGGCGACACATGCGTTTCTTGTTCTTTTGTCTCAATCGCTAAGCGTTCTTTGAGGTGGTAGACATAATTATCGTAACTGTGGCTGAATCGTTTTATTGAACCGTTTCGCACCTCAATCACACTCGTCGATACCATGTGGGCGAATGTGCGATTGTGCGTCACGATCAGCGCGGTGTAGGCACTTTCAGATAGGGCTTTGCCAAGCGCCTCAACCGTTTCTAAATCAAGATGGTTGGTGGGTTCGTCAAATACGTAGGCCTGGTATCCGCCCAAAAGAAGACCGGCAATAATAAGGCGCGCGCGCTCACCACCAGAGAGCACCTCAATGCGTTTTTTTAAATCATGGTCACGGAATAAAAAGTCACCGGCCATAGCAAGCACATCGGTATGGGTCATAGTCGGCCCGGCTACACGGCGCAAATAGTCACCTACTTGTTCTTCTTGATTTAGTTGTGACGCACTACGTTCGTCGTAATACCCGATGCGCAGTGTTGGTGAGGTGTGCACGTGTCCAGAAACAGGTTTAAGATCACCGTGAATAGTTTTGAGAAGAGTTGATTTTCCTTGACCATTATCACCAACAATCACGATGCGCTCACCGCGGAAAATGTCGGTCGTGAGACCGCGTGCAACTGTTTTATCGCTGTACCCAACTGCAAGCTCATTGATGCGATACGCGGTGCCACGTTGGGGCGGGAGTGGCGGTAAGCTAATGCGCACGGTTGACAGCGGGGTGTCGATATCAATCGTTTTGAGGCGGGCAATTTGTTTGAGTTTTGATTGGGCTTGTGTTGCTTTTGACGCGGTGGCGCGAAATCGATCCACAAATTCTTGTAGGTGCGCGATTTCACGTTCTATTTTTTTATTGTAGCTTTCTTTCATGTGGAGCGTTTGCGATTTATGAAGAAAGAATGCTTCGAGGGGCCCGGGAAAAAGAAAAGCTTTGCCACGTTCTACTTCTAATGTTTCATCACACGTGTTTTTGAGAAATTCACGATCATGTGAGACAACTAAAAACGCGCCACGCCATGAACGCAAAAATGCCTCAAGAAGAAGCTGGGTTGACACATCGAGATAGTTCGTAGGTTCATCAAGTAAAATGATGTTTGGTTCTTGAAGAAGAAGACCGGTGAGTCGTACACGCATGCGATATCCAGCCGAGAGACCTGTAATAGGCGACTGCAACATGTCACCTTTTATATCAAAGGCACTCGCCATTTTCGCGCACCGCCATTCTTCTTTATCACTTTTGCGCATGAGGTACGCAAGGATCGTGTCGTCTTCTTTAAAATCCTCGTGCTGGGTTAAATACCCAAGCCGCGCTTCTTTCATAATAATAACCTCACCATTATCTGGAGTTTCGGTACCAATGATAAGGCGAAGAAGGGTTGATTTGCCAGCACCATTGCGACCAATTACCCCAATTTTTTGCTTGGCACGAATACTCAAACTCACCTCGTGAAGTACGGCTGTATCGTGGTAGCTTTTACTGACCTTGTCGAGATGAATGAGGGTGGACATAATGCTCATGAGTGTAGATGAAAATAAGGTTTTTGGCAACGTTCGGAGAATGAATTGTGAAACGAAAAAACGAGCGTAATGCTCGCTTATTGTATCTCTTTTATCTACACCATGGACTGATGGAGAGGAAAGGGGTGGGGTGCTGTCCAGTGGTCGACTGCACCCCAGTCGTGTGTCGCAGTTCAGCATTCACGTGGCGTATCTTGAATAAAGCTTGTCGAAATCACGTAGATCGCTGTACCATTTGGCACCCCGGTTGAACGAACTCGAAGGCCCGACTTTGGGTTTAGGTAGATGGTATTGGTCGATACTCCCACCACGTGCTTGGCCGTCCACTCTTCGTGTGCGAGCAGTATCATGCGGGTCGGCTCAGTGCTATCTGGGATCCATGTGAGTCTAAGTGACCCATCGCTTTCGAGTTTGGCTTCTGTGATCACACCGATAACAGGGGGTTTACCTTCTTTCTTTTCTCGAATCTCGCGTCCGACAAGCTCCTCATTTCCAGGAAAACCTTCCATGTTTTAGTCCTCCGTCTTCGTCTGTTCGAGTGGGGGTTGGTTTTTTGTTGAACCAAAGGCGTATTTACCTTCTCAATATTTTCCTGTTTTGTCAAACATCTTTCCTTATTTTAGCATTGTCCAGGCACTGTTGGCATGGTACACTGTCCCTATACATATAATATATGCATGTTCCTGCGCACATTTTTAAGGCCTACGATATTCGTGGCCTTCACACAACCGAACTCACCGAAGAACTGGTCTATAGTATTGCTCGTGCGTTTGCGGTTTTTTTGCAACGAGAAAAACAAAAAAAAGATTTACGTTTGGTCATGTGTCGCGATATGCGACCCTCATCAATACCTCTAAGCGAGGCGGTCAAGCGTGGACTTATGGATGCGGGTATTCAGGTTGTTGATATTGGCCTTGCTTCAACGCCAACTTTTTATTTTGGTGTGTCATATTATGGATACGATGGTGGTATACAGGTGACGGCGTCACATAATCCTGCCGAATATAATGGGCTCAAAATGGTGCGCGATCACGCTATTCCAATATCAGGTGAAACAGGCATCCAAACCATTCGTACCATGGTTGAGGCGGGCGATATGGGTGAGAAGGGTGTGGGCACGTACGAGGAAAAAACAGGCGTACTCGAGGCGCAGATTGACTATGCGTTTTCGTTTGTGCCTGAAGCTTCAGACATGAAACCACTTTCAATTGTGATTGATACGGCAAACGGCATGGGCGCGCCAATCGCCGAGGCGCTCTTTGCCAAATTACCACAGTGCACAATTCACAAACTTTTTTTTGAACTCGACGGCACCTTTCCAAATCACGAAGCTGACCCCTTTAAAGAAGAAAATAACAAAACACTCCAAGAAAAAGTACGTGAACTGGGTGCCGACCTCGGCATTACCATGGATGGTGACGCTGATCGCCTGTTTTTTATCGACAATACGGGTAAAACCATTGAACCGGCGATTGCGCGTGGTATATTTGCCAAACTATTTTTACAAAAACATCCTGGGGGGCCGATTTGTTACGATATTCGCCCGGGCAGAATTACGGTCGACATGATTGAGGATGCGGGCGGGGTACCGGTTGTCACTCGTGTTGGACATTCATTGATTAAAGAAAAAGCCCGTGAAGTTGGCGCGCCATTTGCGGGTGAGTCATCGGGGCATTTTTTTGTGAGTCTGCCGCACGGCCTGTACGAATCACCCGACATCATGATTCTTCTTTTTTTAGTAGAACTTTCGCGGAGTGGCAAAACAGTCGCGGAGTATATCAAACCGTTACAAAAATACGCCCATTCAGGAGAGATTAACTTTACCGTTTCTGATACAAGTGAAGTGTTTCATCGGCTAAGAGAAGAGTATGGAACGCATCTTACGTATGATTTTGATGGACTCACGTTCGAGTGGAATGATTGGTGGTTTAATATCAGGGCATCGAATACTGAACCAAAAGTTCGTTTAAATCTTGAATCCGTGAGTGAAAAGATTACCCTAGAAAAGGTAGCTGAGGTGTCACGTTTCATAACACATACATCATAAGTATATGGGAGCTTCACCAAAAGAACGGGCATACGTAGTAACGGTTGATATGGGGTATGGCCATCAGCGAGCGGTGCATCCGCTTCGTCATGTGGCCGCGCGACCTCAAAGTATTGAAACCGCCGACAGTAACATTGTAACCGCGAATAATTATGTGGGTATTCCGGCGACAGATCGTCGTCGGTGGGAAAGTGGCAGGGGGCTCTATGAAACTATTTCGCGCTTGAAGGCGTTTCCGGTGATCGGTACCGCGATTTTTAATCTCATGGATTATATCCAAAAAATTGATCCTTTTTATCCGAAACGTGATTTGTCGCGACCCACGCTACAAGTGCGGCAGCAGTACTCGTGGATTAAAAAAGGATGGGGGAAAGATTTGATTGATCGGCTAAATGAAGCACCACTTCCTCTGATCACCTCGTTTTTTACGATTGCTTTTTTTGCTGAAGAGCATGGGTATAAAGGTGATATTTTTTGTATCTGCACGGATACCGATATTAGTCGGGCGTGGGCTCCGCTTGTGCCCGCGCGTACGCGCATTCAGTATCTGGCCCCGAACCGTCGTGTCAAAGAACGATTGCTTTTGTACGGCATTCCTGAAAAAAATATTTTTGTGACCGGTTTCCCTTTACCAAAAGAACTCGTTGGCGAACGTGAAAATGTTATGCGAGTGCTTCTTGGCTCGCGTGTGGCGCAGCTTGACCCCGAAGGGAGGTATTCAAAAAAATACGCCCACACGCTTGAATACTATTTGGGAAAAGAGTTTTATGAACAGCAAAACAAACATCCGCTCACGATTACATTTGCGGTGGGCGGTGCGGGCACGCAGCGTGAAATAGGGGTTACTATTTTGCATAGTTTGCACACGCACATTAAAGAGGGTCGGGTGGTGCTGAACTTGGTCGCTGGCGTGCGACGCGATGTGTACACGTTTTTTGAAAATCACATGAAAAAATGGCACATGCGCCATGGTGAACATGATGGCGTGCGCATTATTTTTGCCAACTCAAAGCAAGCCTATTTTGAAAAGTTTAGCGAAGTATTAGCCGAGACCGATATTTTATGGACCAAGCCAAGCGAGTTATCGTTTTACGCTGGGCTTGGCATGCCTATTATCATTGCCCCGCCTGTTGGCGCGCAGGAAGAGTTTAATCGTTCGTGGCTGCACCAAATCGGAGCTGGGTTTGAACAGGAGGATCCAAGGTATGTGCACGAGTGGTTGTTCGATTGGCTACGTTCGGGGTGGCTGGCCGAGGCCGCCATGCGCGGATTTATGGATGCGCCGCACAATGGCACGGATCATGTGATTGACGTGGCGATTCGTTGTAAAAAAAGTGAAATCGAGGATATTCATTTTCTGTAAACACCACAGACATCGTTCGTACTTTTATGTTTCTTCTTCTCGCGGTTCTTGGGTATCTGTTTCTCGCGGTCGCGTACATGTTTGATAAGTTCATTCTCACCAAATCGGTTTCACGGCCTGTGGTGTACGGTTTTTATTCAACCGTTTTTCTCCTTGCGTCGATTGTGTTCGTGCCTTTTGGCGTTCGCGCCCTTTCAGGCATTGATTGGGTATGGGCGATTGTGTCGGGTGTCACGTTTGGTGTGGCGGTGCTTACCATTTTTTTTGCTCTGAGGCATGGTGAAGCGACGCACGTGAATCCATTTAACGGTGCCGTGGTAACGCTGGCGACATATGCGTTATCAACTGTTTTTTTTCACGAGGTGTTAACCCTAGCGCAAAAAATTGGTGTTACCTTGCTTGTGTTCGCGTGTCTTTTATTGAGTTGGCAAAAAACATCTGTCAAAACAAACGCCTTCCTTACCTTCTTTTGGGCCACTGTGTCGGGGGTGTCATTCGCGATCTCGCATGTCACGGCAAAATATGTGTACAGTCTCTACCCGTTTTTGACGGGCTTTGTGTGGACGCGATTTTTTACGGGGTTATTCGGCCTTCTTCTTTTGTTTCATCCGGCAGTGCGACATGTGTTTCGGAAACGTACGCATGAGCCAAAAACTGAAGCCAAAAGACATGTTTTTTCGCTCGTCGTTGTGGGCAAAACATGTGCTGTTGTGTCAACGGTGCTTATTCAGTACGCGATCGCGCTTGGGAGCGCGACGATTGTGAACGCCCTTGCGGGATTGCAGTTTTTGTTTATGTTTGTGCTTGTGTACACCCTTACGCGTTTTAAGCCAAGTGTGTTCCACGAATATTTTACAAAAAAAGAAATTAAAATAGAGCTTATGGCTATTTTTTGTATCATATTTGGGTCAGTGTGTATGCTACTGTAATATTGTATGTGGCGATTTATATTTTGGAGCGTTGTAGTGCTTGCCATATGTTGGGCAGGTCTGTTGGTTGCGAGTAGAAAGACCTATCCTGTGGTGTACGGAGCGAGTTTTAGTCAATTATACGCAAAAGAAATTGGGCTTGATCCGCACGAGGTGTACGGACAAATCATGACCGACTTACAACCGTCGATTATTCGGCTTGGCGCGTATTGGAGCGAAATTGAAAAAGAGAAAAAACAGTATGATTTTTCCGATCTTGATTACTACATGAATGAAGCGAAGAATAATGGGGTAAAAGTAACTTTAGCGCTCGGACAAAAGGTACCGCGTTGGCCAGAGTGTTTTTTTCCTTCTTGGTTTGAACCGCACGAAGATGGCGCGGAAGACGCGTTTCGTGCATATGTCACTGCGGTTGTGGAGCGGTATAAAACGCACGAGGCACTAGAACTATGGCAAGTGGAAAATGAACCGTTTATTCGTTTTCCCTTTGGGGAGTGTTCCGCGTTTAACGAATCATGGGTAATGCGAGAGGTGGCGCTGGTGCGCTCTCTCGACTCGTCGCATCCGATTATGGTAACAGATAGTGGGGAATTAGGAACATGGG
>CAZYEQ010000007.1:24822-25498 GCA_964646505.1 uncultured Gammaproteobacteria bacterium | reverse complement strand
TAGCCATAGAAACCGACGACGGTTATGCTGAGCGGGTAGTGGCTGACATAAAAGCATTAACTGGCATCGACGGTCCACGCGTACAAACGTATCAAGAGGCTATTCCTTCCTTTTTACGTGATATCGAGACCACGATGGGTGTGCTTGGAAATGCCTTATCGTCGATAGCGCTCGTGGTAGCCACGATTACCATTTTTATTGTCATTTTTATTAACGCGGTCACGAAACGAAAGTTTATCGGTATTATGAAAGGCGTGGGAATTAGCCCGCTTTCGATTGAGTTTTCGTATGTCCTCCAGGCATTCTTTTATGGCGCGCTTGGTTCGGCCATCGGCGCGCTCCTCACCTTTGGATTTTTGAAACCATTTTTTACGGCGAACCCAATTAACTTTCCATTTTCCGACGGTATATTAGTCGTTACACCGGCTGGCGCGTCAATTCGTATTGTAATCCTATTGGCTGTGTCTCTTTTGGCTGGGTATATTCCAGCGAAACTTATTGTGCGAAAAAATACCCTTGATGCTATTTTAGGCCGCTAATATGATTGTTGCTGATCAACTGATAAAACGATTTGGAGAAGGGGAGACGGCGATAACTGTGTTAAAAACAGTGTCTGTTACGATTGGTGACGGTGAATTTGTAGCCATCATTGGCCCTTCGGGTGCTGGGAAGTCTA
>CAZYEQ010000007.1:2606-24812 GCA_964646505.1 uncultured Gammaproteobacteria bacterium | reverse complement strand
ATCATTGCTTGATGAACCAAGCGGCGGCGACGTATTTTTTGATAAAGAGCCAACACATGAAATGAATCAAACAGAAAAAACCGCGCTTCGGCTTCATAAGATGGGGTTTGTGTTCCAAGATTACGCACTTTTACCAGAACTTACCGCGCTTGAGAATGTTGGGCTCCCGATGCTTATGCAGGGTATGTCAAAAAAAGAAGCATACGCAAAAGCTGAAAAAGCGTTGGCACGTATCGGTCTGTTGGAGAAGAAAAAAAATCTACCAAGCCAACTCTCTGGTGGACAGCAGCAACGTGTGTCCATTGCACGCGCGATTGCTCACGAACCACGCGTTCTTTTTGCTGATGAGCCTACGGGAAACCTGGATTCTGAAAATTCACGAGTTGTGATGGATGCGTTTTTAGAATTACACAAGGCTGATGAACCGACCGGCAACATCTCAACTCAGCAAACCGAAGAGGTTTTGGGTGTGCTCGATGATCTTAATTCAAAGGGTGTCACCATTGTTCTTGTGACCCATGAAGAGGAGTACGCAAAAAAAGCGAAACGTATCTTGACGCTTCGTGATGGTAATATTGTGTCTGATGTGAGACAATAGGCTTATATATTTCCTTTTTTCTATGGAGATTAATTTTCCTGCGGTGGTCGTGGTAGCAATTATCCAAATGGTGATTGGTATGGTGTGGTATGGGCCACTCTTTGGAAAAAAGTGGATGGAGTTTATGGGTATGGTGGGAAAATCTCCCGAAGAAATAAAGGCCATGCAAAAAACGGCCGGGCCACTTTATGCAATTCAGTTCATACTTTCGCTTGTGGTTAATGTATTTTTAGCAATGCTTGTTGCGTCTATGAATTACGGTGGCGTACACACTGCACTGTTGGTGTGGTTTGGATTTGTAATGCCAATCCAAGCGGGTGGAGTACTCTGGGATAACATGAGTAGCAAAATGAAGGCACAAAAGTTTTTAGTGATGACCGGGTATCAACTTATTGGTCTTGTCATCGCAGGGTTTATGTTTCAAACATGGATGTAATGGAGGGCGTATATGAACGCAGAGCATAACCACATCAATTATATTGAATTTGGTGGTAAAGATTTGGAGGCGTAAAAACATTTTATGGTACTTGTTTTGGGTGGACGTTTACTGATTACGGCCCAGAATATGTGGCATTTACCGACGGTTCACTTGAGGGTGGGTTTGATGCCAGTGCTGAGGTTTCGGACGGTAAGCCACTTGTGATTCTTTTTTCTGAAACATTGGAAAAGACAAAAGACACTATTGTGAAAGCAGGGGGTACGATTGTAGAGGATATGTATGAGTTTCCAGGCGGAAGACGGTTTCATTTTAAAGATGTGGCTGGAAATGTGCTGGCGGTGTGGGGTGCATAGGTGACAGTTTACGATAACGTTAGAAGAAAAAATATCTCATTTCTCTCATAGAAGTGGGATATTTTTTATACGTATACCTCCTTTTTATCATTCTTTTCTATCCATCCAGCCATTGACAAAACCGCTATTTTATGCTATACTATTTCGTTCATAGAGTGTCTTAAAACGACGCTGTATGAAGCAAAATTTGGTATATTTTAGCTCTTTACACTCGTATTTCTCCTTCGAATATAGGTACGTCTGGTCCTCACGTGGGGCTACTGATGTATCTTTACTCGAAGGGGAATACAATTCCTTAGTACAGAAAAAGATCGGCACATGGAGTGTCGTTCTAACTGAACTTCCAAGGAGGAAGTCATGCAGAAGTTCATCGCGAGCATGGTGCTCGCTTTCGTCGCCACCTTCGTGGCGGCTTGTGGTGGCGACACCACGGTCACCAACAACTTCGGCGATCTGTTGTTCACGGGTGGCAACACCTCGGTGAACGACAACGACACGATCACGACGATCACGGGCACCACGGCCCCAGCGCCGGCACCGATCGCAACCACGACGGTCGCAACGGCGGTCGAGGATGGTCAAATGTCGTACAAGTACGACATCGAGGTGCGTCTAAACGACAGCTCTCTCTCACCGTTTCAGAACGGTCAGGTGGAGCGCGGCTGGGCGAACATCGCCCTCACGGACGGCCAGATCGAGCAGAGCTGGCTCGATGACGAGTACGCTCTGATCGAGATCAGTGTCGTGGAGTCGAGCACAAACGTGCTCGTAACGCCGACGTTGTGGCTCGGACAGGGGATGGTGCCGCAGAACGTGCAGTTCGACGACACCCGCGTGGCTTCATGGAATTTCGGGGAGGAGGGGTACGACATTCCGGAAGATGGCCTGGGATTTAGCATCCAGGCGAGGGTGAGTGAGACGGTGCCGAACGGGATCTACTTCGTCAACATCCGTTCGCTCGTCGTGAGGTCGAAGCGGGATGGACGGCTCGTTCGGATGAATACCAACTTCCTGACGGTGTACCGGCAGTTCCAGGTGGTGGACCAGTGGAACGCGACGATGTGTCGCGATGGGTTCTCCTACTGTGGGATCGATACGCAATGGAACGGAGCTACTTGTGTGTCGTCGGTGACGCAGATTCCTGGTCACCAGTATTGTGGAAGCGATACCGTGTGGAACGGGTTCGCCTGCGTCTCCACGGTTACGAACATTCCGGGTCAGACGTATTGCGGTTCGAACACGGTGTGGAACCCGCCGACAGGTGACTGCATCGCGTCGATTCCGCCCCTGCCTCCGCAGCCCTTGCTGCCGATCGCGGTGTACGGTCTGCCGACGAACAATGGAAGTGAGGTTCATCGTGGTGATCCCTTCACCATTCATCAGCACTTGGTGGGCACCATTCCGGCTGGTTCGACGGCCGGTCTGCAGATCCGTTTGAACGGGTTTGCACAGAGCGACCTCAACGGACCGGTGCAGGTATACGTGAACGATCAGAATCAGCAACAGAGTCTGACTCCGATACCGTTCAACGGTAATCTGATCCTGTATTTCTGGCACACCACACCAGTGACGAGCACGTTGCTGAACATTCGTCTGGTGGTGCCGACGGCCGTGTCGATGCCAACCGGATCGTACATCGTCGAAGTACTCACCGCAGAAGTCACTCTGCCCAACAGCACGTTCGCTTCGGTGAACATCTACGGGCAGCAGAGCAACATCTTGGTGAGCAACTAGGCCAATCCTGGCCAACCTTTGGCGAGTAGAAGGGCTCGCTAAAGTGGACTGGGTCGGGTGTTGCTTCGTGCAGCGTCTGACCCAGGTATTTCTTTTTTCTGTAAATGTACTATTTTGCAGACGCAAGAAATATTACAAAGACAAGGTGATTCAATCAGAATTATTTTTTGTTGTTTCGCTTACGATCATATGTTTATGAGAGCTGTAACATACATACGGTTTTTTTGCTTGTCGACATGTGGTATGATGCTTGTATGATGCGCAGGTATATATGAATAATTCCTACACCTGGTACCAACTTCTTGAAAAACCATTCTGGGCACCACCAGCTTGGGTTTTTGGTCCAGTATGGACAATCCTTTACACGATTATTGCTCTCAGTTTTGGATACGTTCTTTATTTAGTTTTCAAAAAGAAGCTACCACCTATTACGCTTCTTCCGTTCGGTTTCAATTTGCTTTTTAACCTCCTTTACACACCAATCCAATTTGGACTTCATAATCTTTTCCTTGCCACCGTTGACATTGTTCTTGTGCTTGGTACTCTTGTGTGGTTTCTTCGTGTCATATATACCAAAGTGCGATGGGTAGCGCTTGTAAATATTCCTTATCTATTATGGGTCACATTTGCAACCTGGCTCCAATGCGCAATCACCTATTTGAATAGATAAAACCCTCTTCAAGAGGGTTTTATGTTAATCAGTTAAACCCTCAGCGTGAGCTGGGTGTGCGTTTGAAGGCGACGCCGTATACTAAAGCCACCCGGCAGGGTGGCTTTAGTAACTCTCGTATATTCACACGTATTCAAACTGTCATTAACGTATCACACAAACAAAATTATATCTCAACAATTACGATAGGAAAATACTATAGAGTGTTGTATGGAATTTTCTTTTTATCGAGTATCTTCTTTATTGAGAATCACACGACTATACCTCAAACGTCCTGCCGGCTACGCCGGCAAACCCAAAACCACCAGCCTTCCGGCTGGTGGTCGATTATATACCTGTGCCACTATTTAACCCATTCGCGCTGCCATACCTTCATTTGATTAATTTCCTTTGTTTGGGCAGAAATAATATCGCGCGCCATTTGTTTGAGCTCTTCGTGTTCGGCGTGAAGAAGGGCCGCCTCTGCCATAGTCACCGCGCCTTCATGATGAATAATCATTTCCTCAAGAAACTCTTCGTCAAATTCTAGGCCGGTTTTTCCCTGTAAATCTGCCATCATGTCGTTCATTGCAGAGTACATCGTACCACGTTCCATCATAGCGTGTTCGGTGTTGGGTGAATATGATCCTCGTTTTGCTTCTAGGTTTTTGTTTGAAACGAAAAGCAACGCGCTACATACGCCAACTATGAATGCGCAAACCCCAATAATGACCATTTTTTTGTTTTCCATAATAGCATTATTAAATTAAAAAAAAGATAATGCGTTCTTATGGAACCTTAGGGTTAAGAATTCCTTTAGAAAAAAGCAATGTAAAAAGAAAATGTGGTGGGTCATGGTTTTTCAAACAATTTCTGTGTTTTTTAATTGGTTTTTGGGCGGAAATAATATATGAATACTGAACAAAAAAGAGGAGCAAAAATATAAGCGAGGGAAAAATAGCTTCACCGGTTGCTTTTTGCCACAACCGAATGTGCTCAAAAAGATGCATGTCACAAAATGAGGGGTTTCCCTGCATAAATGGACAGCCGGCCATTTGCCGTACACTGTGTGCGATGTGTGTAGCGTGTGATAATCCAAAAAACGCAATAACCATGTACGCAACACAGAGTACTGATGCGAGTATGTATTTTTGCTGTCTTCGGGGTAGATTCCTCATATATAGCTAGTATACATTTTTTTTAAAAAACATGCATCCGTTATGCGCGCCTCATACCTATTCGTGTTTTTCGGTATAATACTGAATTGCTTTTTGCAGGTATTCCGCAAGTCCTGGTTTAACCGTATCATAATTCGCCTTAAATCGTGGATCTTCTACGTACATACGCGCTAGGTTGCCGTACATAGTAAGGTTGCAGTCGTAAAAGAAGTTGATGCTATCGTAGTGTTTTTGGATAAGGGCCTGTACTTCTTTGCTGTGAATCGGTTTATCCATGGCCTTTGCAAGCTCTTCAGTAAATTTCTTTCCATCTTCTTTCAGTTTGTCCATTTCCTTTTTCGTCATGTTGTTTACTTTGGTCTGACTCTGTTTGTACGCTTCGGTACTTCCCCAACGTGCTTTCACTTCTTCCTGATACTCTTTTACCTCATCATCTTTAAATGCGTCATACATTTCTTCTTTGTCCATTTTTTGATTCTTCGTCATAGCGCGAATAGTTTTATCAATCGTCTTCACGAGGTTGGTAAGACGAGTCTGTTTTAATTGCATGAGTTTTTTTTGGTCTCGCAGAGCCTCAAGCACGCTAAAATTAGGCCGGTTGAGCATGCGCTTAATATCATCAAGCGTAAACTCGAGTTCGCGAAAAAAGAGGATCTGCTGGAGGCGAATGAACTCTTTTTCTTCGTAGAAGCGGTATCCATTTTTCATGACTGAAGAGGGCTTGAGAAGCCCGATTTCATCATAATAATGAAGTGTCCGCACGCTAATGTGCGCGAGTTGTGCTAACTGGTTGACCGTATAACCCATAGGGGAAGATTCTTCCTAAGACCTATAGTAAACTATTACGTTACGTAAGGGTCAATGGTTGGGTGGGGATAAGTAACACAACCCCCTTCGCATGGTTATCCACTGTTTTACGCCGGCAAAACCATGTATACTTCATTCACAATGTAAAAACTGTTTGGGGAAATCCGGTAAAATCCCGGTACTGTGCCGCAACTGTAATCTTTAAGCAAGCTTAAAGGAGTCAGGTCGCCAAATAGTTGTTCTCTTCCCGAGCAGGAAATATCATCATTGCATATTTTTTGAATCACCTCGGGAGAGGTGATTTTTTTATGCCACCAAAACCGGAAGGAAAATTATATCGCCCTGAACTGGAAGTACCGGATGAGTTTTCTTGTACCGCTGAAATCGATGATGCTGGTTTACGGATGGGTCAAAATGAGACAGCTGAAACGTACTACAGCGCACCTGAACATTCTCCTGGGCAAAGCAGCGAGATTGATGGGTACACAGAACATAACGCGGATACGCAGGCCGAGACCGATTTTGTTGAGGAAGTACAATTTGAAGAACACCTGCCGGGTGATGTGTTTGATATGATTGCGCTCGGGGCAAACCTACGTGAAGGCGCAACGCTGGTTGAGGTGCCTGAGTTTCGATCGCAAGGCGCTTTTCGCTTTGATCGCATGCAAAGTGACTTGGTGGATGGTTCAGGTGAGTCGCTCAAGAAACATCTCGCTGGCGCGTCGCATGAGGTGATGGAAAAATACGCACTATCCGTACAGGCGTTTACCGAAGGCAGATCGTTTCTTTTTGCCGACAGCAAAATTGAAGGAGACGTAAAGGTGACATTTATTACAAAACAGCGGGTATTGTATAACGGTGACATTGTGTCACAAACATGGAGACACGAAGAGGTAATGACACCCGAATCATCACCACTCTCATTTTTGGAGAGAAATGAGGATGGGATCGATGCGTTACAAGAAGAAGGTGAGTCGACAGTGGACGCGGATACAGGGGTTGGTACAGCACCCGACCTTTTTTCATGGTTTGAGGTACCATTGGGGGAGAGTATTGTTCATAGTGAGCATAGACAAGGTGAGGTTGCTGGGTCTGTTACGCCTTCTGAAACGCCTGTAGAAGCACAAGGCATTACTATTGTCACACCAGAGAGGGGTATATTATATGTGACCGATGAAAGTTCTGTGCTAGGGCATGGTGAGAATGCGCTACCTTCTGTGGATGTGGGGAATGACACTGGCATTTCTGTAGAAGAGGTTTACACGCCCAAGCCCACCATTACACCTGTGATGGGCAAACCACAACAGTCGCTTGTTGAACAGTCAAGGATAGTTTCTTTGGAAGAAGGTGTGCCGGCCGATGCGCCTGCTCTTACTGTTCCGCACATACCAATCGCTGAAAAACGAATTAGCGGCGTCACTGTAGAGGGTGCCAGTACTATTTCTCTTGAAAAAGAAAAAGACACCGCACCTGCAGAAGGTGCACTCTCTCCAAAAGAAGATGTAGCATTGAGGCCAGACGATGTCAAAGTGCATGAAAAACATGGTGGCCGTGTCGAAGGTGCGGGTGATAATGGGGGGCACATGGTAGACAGTGGTGCCCGTACCGCCGAACGCACAGTTGAAAAAAGTACTGTTGAGAGTGTCCTTACGAGTCATGATGAAATACATTCGCGTATTGTGTCTGAAACAGTGGCTGAGGTTTCGCGTGAGACTGAGGCAGGTGATGCTCGTGAGCATGTTTTTGATGTGCTCAAGGGTGAGCCATCTGCGGTTGTCGTGTCTGCCGAAAATCAAACACACGAACGTGTACCCTCACCATTGGGTGTAGAGGAGCCCTCTGTCTCTCGTGCTCAAGAGGTGTCCCGTAACCCTGACGAACCATCTTTGCATACTTTTGATAATACGGGTATTCGAATAATCACGCACGAAGCGTCTGTAGTAGCCCACGAGACCAAACCTACTTTTGAGCAAGAAACAGTACTGACACCAGTCATACATGCGACCGAAACACAGGCACCACTACGTACTCAAGAAAAGCTTGTTGCCGAAAAACACGAACAGATACGGCTTGAGACGGGTATTTCTTTTGCTTCTCCTGTACCGGAATCTCAAGTGGACCAAGCACCTGCAGAATCTGTGAAACCTCGTCAGGTTGAGGTGAGTGGTAGTGTTTTGTTAGAAGTGCATGCTCAAGAGGTGAGTGTTCGGGGTGCGCCAGCAGTATCGCGTGAACATCATGGAATAGTATTGCGCGAGGTAGCGGAACTGAGAGAAGACACAGGCGTACCTGAAAATGAACCACACCGTGAAGTCGAGGCGGCTGTGTTGTCGAAATCGTATGATGTGAAAGACGTCGACACGTTTCGTCATGAGAAGGGTGAGGAACTAGAGACAGCGCCTGTGCAAAGCGACAATGTGGTGCAAGGTGAAGGAAAAGAGCGACCTGAAGTTATGGGCATACCAACTCAAGAAGGTGTGGTGACACATAACACACCAGAAAAAACTGTTGGTATTTCACTCATGTCTCAGAGTGAACTATTATTGAAGCATGAGCGAGTGTCGGCTACGGAAACACCAAAGGTCGAAAAGCCTGTCGCAAAAGAACCGTCTGTAGGTACATCGTTTGAACAAAAAAATACGGATGGTCGATTTGCAAAACCACACGATACATTGGCTGTATCTACAGACGAGGCTATACGGTTAGACCATGTTTCTGAAATGAGACGATTGAGTGCTGTACCGTTGCCTACACCAAGAGAGATGATAGTGGGCACAACAAATCAAAACGTTGAGCGTGCTGAAATAATGCAGAGTCGTCGAGGATATAATCCGGAAGATGTGGAGCCATCAGTCATATCTCTTTTTCCTAGAAATAAAGTAAAGGTGGTACCGCCAGCCTTGGCTGCGTAATGTAACATATGGCTGATTTTACAAAAATTCATTATTACGATTTAACTCTTGAAGTCAGACAGCAGCGTGTTCGTGACTGTGTTGGTCGTGACGAAGAGGTGGGACGCATGGAGCGCGTGTTACGCAGAGCCGTGCACAACAATGTCATGGTTGTCGGTGAACGCGGTGTTGGCAAAAGCGCTTTTTTACATGGGTTTGTGAAGCGGTATGTCACGCATGGCGAGAAAAAAGGACTTCGTGTGGTAGAATTAACCGCCTCTTCATTTGAAGCGCTCAACACTACCGTACAAATTCCATTACAAAAATATAAGGACGCGTTTGAGTCTATGCCAGAGTGCGTCCTGATTATTGATGGGTTTGGTTCTCTTGTATCCAACAAGACGATCCTGTTGCAGCACATGACACAGCTCCTAAAGCCACTCGCTGAGTCCGGCAAGATACGCCTTATCCTTTCTCTTGAACCAAAAGAATATCAGATGCTTGAACAAGAAGACGCGTCGTTTGCGCATGTGTTTGAAACCATCACACTAAAGCCGCAAAAAAGGGAAGAACAGATTACTATTATAGAACAAGCCAAACGCGCGTTGCGTCTTGACTCACTTGCCATGACGAAAGACACGATCATTCATATGCTTGATCTTGTGGAACGTTTTCCGACACTCGGTTGCTTACCAGGCGGGGCGGTGAGAGTGATAGATGAGTGTGGAGTGCTCGTGCGCCACAGTGGAAGAGAAGAGATAACAAACGACGATGTCTCACGTATTGTGTCTGATAAAACAGGCGTGCCTTTGACACGATTGCATGTGTCACAAAAAGACCGTCTGCGTCAACTTGAACACACTTTGAATAGTCGCGTTATTGGACAAGGAAAATCAATCGCGCACATTGCTTCAGCTATTAAGCGTGCCAGTTTGGGTTTAAAAAATCCAAACAAACCGTTGGGATCGTTTCTTGTCCTTGGTCCGTCTGGGGTAGGGAAAACCGAGACAGCGAAAGCGATTGCCGAAGAGTTTTTTGGTACAAAAAAAAGCTTTACACGCATTGACATGTCGGAGTTTGGCGAGGCGCACACGGTAGCACGGCTTATAGGCGCGCCGGCCGGGTATGTTGGCTTTGAGGCTGGTGGGGGATTAACCAATGCTGTAAAAACAGAACCATACAGCTTGGTGCTTCTTGATGAAATGGAAAAAGCACATCCGAAGATTTTTGATATTTTCTTGCAGATACTCGATGACGGTAGACTCACGTCTGGGCAAGGGGAGACGGTCGATTTTACACAGACCATTATTATGGCCACGTCTAATGTGGCAGTGCCCGAAATTATCAATGGGTTTACGTCGGGCGATGACATTCACAGCGAAGCTTTCTTTCAACAAACTCTTGTTCCTGCCTTGTCACAATTTTTTCGTTTAGAATTTTTGAATCGGTTTGACGCGGTGTTGGTATTTCAACCGCTTAGTGAGGACGATCTGTTTCAGGTGGCCATGCTCGAGATAAAAAAAGTAGAAGCACGAGCCCAAAAACACCAAGTTTCGTTTGCCATCGACCCCAATATTCTCAAAAAGAAGATTCATACCCTGGCTGATCCGCGTTTTGGAGCTCGTCCGGTAAAACGTTTTATTGAAACAACCTGTGAAAATCTTTTGACCGATAAACTTTTGTCCATGTGATATGACACATACCCGTGAACACCATAACTCTCGTATGACAGATGTGTCGTATGCAAAAGAGGATATCGACGCTCTGTTTGAGGCGCGTGAAGCGTCATTGCGCGCGCTTGAGCGAACCATATCGCCGAAGTTGTATCAAAACATTCATGAGCGTATTCTTGCGGAAAAAAAAGCATTCACTGCCTTATTTTTGAAGACAGAAGAAAAAAAAGAAGAGTTATCCCACTATTCATTTGTGCTTCATCCGTATTTTTTCGAACAACATTTTTTAGGAAGCGATGCGTAATATGGCTACCATTTTGCTCGGTCACAATGAGTTTCGCGGTAAACATACTCCGATCCGCTATAGAGATGTCGACCGTTTGCGACACATGTATATGCTTGGAAAAACGGGTGTCGGAAAGTCGACCATGTTTCAAAATATGTGTCTCCAAGACATCATGAATCATCATGGGGTGTGTTTTATTGATCCGCATGGTGAGTCAATAGCGTGGCTTTTGGAGCGGATCCCTAAAAATCGGCTAGAAGATGTAGTGCTGTTTGATCCATCGGACACGGAAACATCGTTTGGTTTAAATTTACTTGAATGGAGTGAGGAAAGTGAAAAAGATTTTTTAGTCGCGCAAGTGATTGAGATATTTTATAAATTATTCGATCCGGAAAAATCAGGCATTATTGGCCCGCAGTTTGAACATTGGCTGAGGTCGGCCGCTCTTACGGTCATGTCGGGCCCCGGGGGAGGGAGCCTCATTGAAATTCCAAAATTGTTTATCGACAAACGGTTCGAGCTTGCGAAACGCCAGCATGTGAAGGATCCGCTTGTTATTGATTTTTGGACCAAACAAATGGCCAATACGTCGGAGTTCCACAAATCAGAAATGCTCAACTACTTTACGTCGAAGTTCGGGCATTTTATGAATAATTCGCTTATGCGAAACATTATTGGTCAGCGCGTGTCAGCGTTTCAGTTTGATGATGTTTTGCAAAAGGAAAAAATTCTTCTTGTTGATTTATCAAAAGGAAAAATTGGCGACATCAACGCGCAAATGTTGGGATTAATTTTTATTTCCAAATTGCAGGCTGCGATTATGCGCCGAGCACGACTACCTGCCGAGAAGCGTTTCCCGTTTTATCTGTATGTGGATGAGTTTCAAAACCTTATTTCTGATACGTTTGCGAGCCTCCTTTCTGAGTCGCGAAAATATGGACTGGGTGTGCATGTGACGAATCAGTACTTTGCCCAGTTGCCCGAGCAGCTTCAGGATGCGATTTTAGGAAACGTTGGGACATTTATGGCTTTTGGAGTTGGCGCTGAGGACGCGGAAATGCTTACAAGGGAGTTTTATCCTATCACCAAAGAAGATTTTGTGAACTTGGAAAAATTCCATTTTTACTTAAAGCTTATGATCGATGGGAAAACGAGCGATGCTTTTTCCGGGGTTAGTGAGCCTGCCATGGGAAAAACAGATGTGGAACACGCGCGAACAATCCGTTCTTTTTGTCAGCTTGCCTATGGACGACCGCGTCATTTGGTTGATGAAGAAATAAGAGTAATGCTGTCGTAAATAGGTGTGTGGTTAAGACCATGCGCGAAAAACGTGTACATGTGGTATACTACGAATATCTATTTTTATTTTAGGAGTGTATGGGTAAAAAGGAACAGTTTACATTTCTTCTGGTGGTCGCCATTGTCGGCGTAGCTCTTGTCGTGGGAAATATTATTATCGGCGTACGAGCAAAACGCTCTCCGGCAATTGACGATACGAATACGATGGAAACGACTGAAGCTACGGTTACATCTTCAGATGTCATGCCAAAAAAGATTGAGCCTGTAAAACAGGTAACGACAAAGCCATCAACACGCGTAGTATCTCCACAAACAAAAACACCCGAACCACTTCCTCAGCCTGCACATGGCTCATTGTTTGGTACCGCGTGGCAATTCCAAAAAACTGTCAATGCCAATAAAAGTGTGTTTGCGCCAGTAAAAATAAAACAATTTGTTTTAGAATTTAAAACAAGCGCGAATCTTTCGAGCAACACCGATTGTAATACTTTATTTGCAACATATACAGCACAGGAAGGTCTCATGACTATCGGTACACTGAAAGTCGCAACACGAATGTATTGCGTTGGCTCAGAGGAAGATCAATACTCCTCTGATTTGGGTAAAGCTGTGCGATATTCCTTTTCAAAGGATGGTAAAACACTTACACTTACGCTGAGTAATGGTGGGGTCATGTTGTTTTCTCGCATCACGCCTACTCCCTAAGATTCTTACACATGCGTAAACATCCGGTATTACCGGGTGTTTTTGTGTATATAGGGGTGTGTATAAAGATTTCCAGGCTGAGTTTTATTCGTACAAAAAATAGAGTACACTCTTGGTGTATGACCTTTCTTTTGGCGCAAGCAAAAAAAATTCCACGACGATATTTCACTATCGGGTGCATTGCTGTTGGTACGGCGCTTCTGACGGTGTGGCAAACACATGACATGCGTCCCGTGCTTATGTCAAAAGCAGAGGCAAAAGAAAATCATGTGAGCACTTGCGAACATATTCTTTTTCGCGATCATGATACAAAGATACCAAACGCGGACATAAGTGTAGACGATATTTTTTCAGGGGAGCCACATCAAGTTCTTTTTTCACATACATTTTCCGAAGCCTATACCTATCGTACGCGCATTCGTAGTGATGTGCAGGGTGGCGCAAATTTCGCAGGACACTACCGCGTGGTATCCATAGGTTGCGGTACGAATTGCGCCAAGCACGCGGTGGTCGATATGAAAACAGGTGCCATCATTGCGTTTGGGTTACCTACGGCCATGGGCGCATCGTTCAATGTGAATAGTCGACTTCTTATTTTAAACCCAAAAGAAGGTTTCCCTTCGCTAAACGCCCTTGCGCTCAATGAGCGCGAGTTGCTTCGCGAATGGAGCGTGATACCGCGTTCGTACTATATGCTTGATGAAACGCCAAATGGCGCTGTCTTTCGATTACTTTGTATCGAACACCCATTTGATGGTAAACTATCTTCCACGTCATTATGATACAAGAAGAAATTAAAAAGGGCATTGATTGCGTTGGTGTAACCATTGTCTTTTTCTGCCATGATGGTAAGGGAAACTTTGTCATGGCAAAAAGAGGCGCGAATACCCGAGATGAACATGGGAGATGGGACCCAGGTGGCGGAGGTTTAGAGCTTCATGATACTGTTGAAGAAACACTACGCAGAGAAATTAGGGAAGAGTATTGCACCGACGTGCTTTCGTATGATTTTTTAGGATATCGCGATGTGCACCGTGTCCATAACGAGAAAAAAACACACTGGGTCGCTCTTGATTTTGCTGTTTTGATTGACCCAAAAAAAGTAGCAAATGGTGAACCTGGTAAGTTTGAAGAGGTGGCGTGGTTTACGTTAGATAGTCTTCCGAAAGATTCGTCCCACTCGCAGTTTCCTTTTTTCCTCGAAAAATACAAGACTCAGTTGCGTCAAATTTTGCACGTATGAAAACCGTTATCGTGGCCTCAACAAATCAAGTGAAGATACAAGCTGTGAAAGATGGATTTGTAAAGGTTTTTCCACATGAGGTGTTTGAATATGAAGGAGTATCAGTTCCATCGGGTGTATCAGATCAGCCCATGTCAGATGAAGAAACGCTTCGGGGCGCAACCGAGCGTGTGCGGGCAGCAAAAGAGGTAAAACCTGATGCTGATTTTTGGGTTGGGCTTGAGGGCGGGGTTTCCATGCGTGGTCGCGATATGGAAACTTCGGCGTGGATTGTGACCGAGGACCGAACAGGCAGAATTGGTCGAGGGAGAACGGGCTCATTCGTGCTTCCCGAGGCCGCCAAAGAACTCGTGTTAAAAGGTCACGAGCTCGGGCATGCTGATGATATTCTGTTTGGCACACACCATTCCAAACAGGGATTAGGTTCTGTCGGTCTCTTTACTCGCGGGATTATTACTCGTTCATCATTGTATGCTGATGCTGTGGTGCTCGCCCTCGTGCCATGGTGTCATCCTGACCTATTTCCACTCTCAGAGTAAAGGATTAGTTTTCATAGAAAAAGGAAAATATGATACAGTTGGTGCATATGGGAACTTCATTTAAAACCATTCGCGCCACACTTCTCGATTTAAAAAAGCCTGGCTATGATAAAACATTAGCTCGTTTTTTTAAAACAAAAAAAGGGGAATATGGGTATGGAGATAAGTTTTTAGGCATTACAGTTCCGGTACTTCGCACTCTCGCGAAGCAGTACCGTGACCTTTCACTTTCGACATTGACGTTGCTTTTGATAAGCCCGTGGCATGAAGAGCGTTTGCTTGGGTTATATATACTCCAGTTTCAATACGCGAGCGCGGAAAAACTCTCAGCCAAAAAAAAGATATATCTTTTTTATATGCGCATGAAAAAAACAGTAAATAACTGGGATCTTGTTGATACCTCCGCGCCATACATTGTCGGTCAATACTGGCTATCGCTTTTCCCGAAAAAAAAATCATGGGTTTTAAAAACTCAACACACCCTACTACATTCACGGTTACTTTGGGATAGGCGTATTGGGGTGGTGGCGACCCATGCGTTTATTCGCCGGGGTATATTTGAGCCAACATTTCTTGCTGCCGAGGCACTTTTGCGTGACACAGAAGATTTACTACATAAAGCTGTGGGATGGATGCTCCGTGAGGTGGGTAAAAAAGATTTTGATGTACTGACTCAATTTTTAGAAAAAAATGCCCATATAATGCCACGGACTATGCTTCGGTATGCCATAGAAAAATATCCAGCACGTGAACGGTCACGTTTTTTGCGTATCCCACGCGCGTAACATATGTCATCAAATCTTTCACCTTGGCTTCATGCCCTAAAACGAACCCGTACCACGTGTTCTCTGCAGGGGGATATTACAACCGACACTCTTGTTATTGGCGGTGGTATTTCGGGCGTGGTGACCGCCGCGTTTACGCTTCTTGAGACAGAAAAAAAAGTCACCCTTGTTGAAGCAGGAAAAATTGCCCATGGTGCCACCGGGCATAACGCAGGACAAATTGTATCGTATTTTGAACGGCCATTTGCCGATATTGTGCGTGAGTATGGACTTGCGCTGGCCGCGAAAGCACAAGACGGCATTGTGGGTGGTTGGGAGCTGTTATCCACGATCTACCGAACGTTTGAATTGCGGACCCCACTCTCAACATTTTCAGGCTACGCAGGTCTTAGTACTCTTTCTGACGTATTCCACTATGTACATGACATGGTCCTTCAGCATGAGGCTGGGTTATCGA
Source organism: uncultured Gammaproteobacteria bacterium (assembly GCA_964646505.1). Taxonomy (GTDB): domain Bacteria; phylum Patescibacteriota; class Patescibacteriia; order Magasanikbacterales; family UBA922; genus CAZQXB01. Next base: position 9,176 of record CAZYEQ010000007.1, on the reverse strand, counting down.
TTGAACACATGTTTGTAGCCGAAGATATTCTTGCGCAGATTCCCGTAAAGTATCATCATGTATGCGCGCCTGTGTCACGCGACTATATTGCTGAGGTGCTCGAAACACAAGCGAGTACGTACATTGCGGCACTTGTGAGCCGTAAGGGGTGTTTGAATAGCGCGATGTTTACGGAAGAACTGGTACGCACACTTCTTGAACGTTACCCAAGTCGGTTTATCGTACTCGAACAAACACCCATTGAACACGTGTCTCTCGGTAGAGAAAGCGGTGATGCGTTCGCGCATGCGGGGGTGATTCATGCCAAACATATTGTGCTATGTACGAATGGTTTTGAACATATTCGCATTACTAACACCATTGGCACTGACATCGATAAATCATTTCATGACATGGTATTAGGACGCATCGGGTATATGGCAGCATATACCGAGTCGCTTGGGCGACGCCCTGCCGGTATTAGCTATCTTTCTGAGGGTGGAGAAAAAAAAGGTTCGCACGAAGCGGTCGAAGCGGCTCCGTATTTTTATATGACACGCAGGCCGCATGAAGTTGAGAAAGAAGAGATTCATAATCTAGTATGTATTGGCGGACCCGAAAGTAATGTTCCGGTTGAAATCGGGTATGTGCAAAACATGCACGCGTATCCCAAAGAAGCACTCCAAGATATTGATGCGTTTGTTGGGTCACATCTTCGCCATGCGCCACGTGAACCAAGGCACTACGATTACACCTGGCATGGTCTTATGGGTTATACCAACAAAGGACTCAGGTGCATTGGCCCTGACCCAGACAACGCTGTTCTTTTATATAATTTAGGGTGTAACGGTATAGGCATACTTCCATCTCTTTACGGTGGCAAGAGAATTGCTGATTTTCTAACATTTGGTGTCCTTGATGATTCTATCTTCAATCCAAAGTATTTTCGTTCAGAGAAAAATGTAACGTGACAGGTATGTCGCGTTTCATCTAGATTCAGTGTCGCATAAAATAATGCGCGATATCCATTTCTTTTTCCTGTTTTTAAATACTAAACTTCTGAAACATTTTCTTGCCACAAAAGCAGGAAATAAAAAATCGCAGGGATGAGTAATCCGCTGCGATATCGCCATACCCATTCACCGAGTACCTCTTGTTTTGCGGTGAGTTTTTTTCCTTCTACCACTTTTGAATCTCGGTACTAGTGGGTCATTTGACCTTATCCCAAAAATTCTTTTGATGATTTCGAGTATTGCGCGCATTAAGCCTCCTGCACATTCGTCGATAAGGAGCAATGATACATGAGGTACCGTACTATGTCAATAGGCATGGCACGGGATTTTAGTGTGTTGTCCACACTCCCGCTTTTGCGTTCTTTTTGTTATAATCCTAACGACATAACAACACCCTTATATGAAAAAACAAAAAAAGCGAAAATATGTTTTTGTGGTCGGCGGTGTTCTGTCAGGTGTAGGTAAGGGGGTCACTTCAGCGTCTTTGGGCGCTATTTTTAATGCGAAAGGATTTACCGTTACGGCCCTTAAAGCTGACCCATATGTAAACGTCGATGCAGGCACCATGAACCCAATAGAACACGGAGAAGTGTTTGTGACAAATGATGCCGATGAAACCGACCAAGACATGGGCAATTACGAACGTTTCCTCAATGTTGATTTAAGCAAAGATAATTACATGACCACGGGTCGCGTGTATAAAACAGTTATTGAAAATGAACGTGCCATGAAGTATAAAGGGAAATGCGTTGAGGTGGTTCCTCATATTCCCGAAGAAATCATTCGTCGTATTGAAGACGCGGCAAAAAAAGCTGACGCGGACATTACAATCACTGAAATTGGAGGGACAGCCGGCGAATACCAAAACCTTCTTTTTTTAGAAGCCGCTCGCATGATGAAAATGAAATATCCAGGGAGCGTAGCATTTGTACTTGTGAGCTATCTTCCTGTACCTTCTCACCTCGGGGAAATGAAAACAAAACCAACACAGCACGCGGCGCGCGCGCTCAACAGTGCCGGCATTCAGGCCGACATGATTATTGCTCGAGGACCATCGGAACTCGATGAAGTTCGTCGTGAAAAATTAGCTGTCTTTTGCGGTGTGCCAAAAGAGAATTGCATTACGGCACCTGACGTGGCATCAATTTACGAAATACCCATGCGCATGGAAGATCAGCAAGCAGGCAATAAGCTACTCTCTGTTCTTCAGCTCAAACCCCGTCCAAGCAAGCTTGAACCGTGGAAAAAACTTGTGGCCTCTATTCATACTAGTGTTACGCCGGTTAACATTGCCGTCATTGGAAAGTATTTTGGCACCGGAAAGTTTACCCTTGCTGATTCGTATATTTCTGTGATTGAGGCTTTAAAACACGCAGCCTGGGCACAAAAAAGAAAGCCAGAACTGACATGGGTTGACGCAGAGGAGTACGAAAAAAATCCAAAAAAGGTGCAAGAACTTTCGCGGTTTGATGGCGTACTAGTGCCGGGTGGGTTTGGAACAAGAGGGGTTGAGGGGATTATCACTGCTATTCGTTTTGCGCGTGAACAGGGTATTCCATATTTTGGTTTGTGTTATGGTATGCAGCTCGCGTGCGTTGAGTTTGCTCGTAATGTGCTTCATAAACAGCACGCTCATACCGTTGAGGTCGATGCAAAAACAAGTGAACCCATTATTCACATTAACCCAGTGCAGGCCAAAAATGTAAGTGAAAAGCGCTATGGCGGCACCATGCGACTCGGTGCGTATGACTGTGTTATTCGTCGGGATACAAAAACACACAAGGCCTATGCGGCTGACATAGTGAGCGAACGGCACCGTCATCGGTATGAGCTTAATAACGCATATCGTGAAGCACTTGACGCGGCGGGGCTTTCGATAGTGGGGGTAAATCCGGAAACAGACTTAGTGGAAATTGTTGAACTCGAAAATCATCCATTTTTTGTTGGCGTGCAGTTTCATCCCGAATTCTTATCGCGACCCATGAGGCCGCATCCGCTTTTTGAAGCGTTTATCAAAGCATCAGTGTAGGGTATAGGGTGCTTGCTCGCGACCATCCTACATGGTATACTTTTCACATTCATGTTGATTTTATATGCAATCTGTACAAGAAATTTTTGCTCGTATTCAAGACAACAAAAAGAAACAAAAAGATTTACGTAGTGCGTACAAAGACGCACTTGACACATCACTTGAATACCAAGAAATTATCGAAAAACTAACCGCGCTGCGGGAAAAGAAAAAACAAATTGAACAGACGGTTAAAGAACAGTTTGCCAGTGAACTGACCAAGTTGGATGATTTAAAAATTGATTTAGCGAGCGATACAGAAGTGCTAACCGACCTTGCAATGACGCAACTCATGAAAGGGGAGACTGTTGAGGTAAAAGATGAATATGAAAATACTTACCAGCCAGTGTTTAAGGTGAATTTCAAAAAAATAACCTAGTCACGCGTAGAAATGAGCGTGTGATAACATACAATCCTCACTATGAACGCAAACAAAGAAGTGGTGTTTGATATTGAAACGATTGGTGATATTAAACAGTTTGATTCACTTGAGGTGACTGTTGTTTCGATATATCAATATGAAACTGACTCATATCGATCATTTGAAAAGCACGAACTCAAAGATCTTTGGCCAATTTTTGAATCAGCAGAAAGACTAATTGGGTATAATAGTTTACATTTCGATTTACCGGTGCTTGCAAAATACTATCAAGGCGACCTAACGCATATCCCGCATCTCGACATGCTTAAAGTAGTGAAAGAAATGTCAGGGTCACGGTATAAGTTAAATGACTTAGCCAAAGCAACCCTTCAAATGGAAAAAAGTGCCGATGGGTTACAGGCCATGCAATGGTTTGCGGAAGGAAAACTTGATGAAATCAAAAAATATTGTGAACAAGATGTAAAGGTAACAAAAGAACTATACGAGTACGGTCGGAAAAATAAAATGCTTTATTACAATACCCTGACAGGCGAACTTAGGCCTCTTCCAGTAAACTTCGACCCTGCGCCCCAAGTACAGGGTCACGCACGAACGGGCACCGCGCCTGTGAGTAGAAACATGACCCTCCCGTTTTAGGTTTCAAACACTTCTTGGTGAATCAGTGCGTCGGGCACTGATTTTTCTTTAAGGAGCTGACGAATATCTTTGATCATGGTGGGGCTTCCACACAAATACCAAGCGGCAAATTCTGTTGAATTTTTTTTAACATGATCTGTCACACGTCCTTTGTTGCCTTGCCATGTGGGCGTTGGTTGTGAAAGTGTGAGGGTGTAGGTAAAGTAAGGGAAATCCCTCGTCATGGTTTCTAGACGCTCTAGCCAAAATATGTCTTCTTCGTTCCGTACCCCAAACCACAGGTGGATGGGGCTGGTTTGTTTTTTGATGTATAGATCGTGACGAATGAGTCCCATAATTGGCGCAAGACCAACACCGGTGGCGACATATCCTACGGACGCTGATTCTTTGTGCGTAAATGTGCCGAAGGGTCCACGCATCGTAACACGGTCACCCGCATGTAAATGTTGAAAGTACGTGTCAGTGGTTCCCCCTGGGACGAGTTTCAGACACAACTCAAGCGTGTTGTCAGTCATGACGCTCGCCAGAGAATACGACCGGGTTATTTTATTGTCTGTTCCTGGAATAATAATTTGGATAAATTGTCCCGGGATAAAAACGAAATTTTCTGGTGGCACAAGGTGTATCTCAAAGGTATGCGGATTCAAAAAAGTCACATTGAGTACGGTAGCCGTAAAAAGAGGTATCATAAATATGCATTGACAGTAGAGGCTTTTTTTTGTACCATGTATAGTACAAGAGAAAGCAAAAAGAAGCAAGGTTTAGCGAAAAATATGCCTTCACGAATGACCAAACAAGTGTATCTTGATTTTGCCGCGGGAACACCTCTTTTGCCTGAGGCTTTTTTGGCTATGAAGCCATATTTCGGTGTTCACTATGCTAATCCATCAGCATTATACCCAGAAGCTGTTTCGGTACGTGAGGCCATTGAGGCTAGTCGTAAAATTATTGCTAACGAAATAGGTGCCCAGCCCGACACCATTATATTTACAAGTGGGGGAACGGAGTCGTGTGCCACGGCTATTTTAGGTGTCGCGCGAAAAGCAAAAAAAGATGGCATACAGCATCCGCATATTATTACCACTTCAATTGAACATCATGCTGTTCTTTCGTCGGTTGCGCTCGCCGAACAAGAAGGCGCGCGCGTAACCCTTCTTCCTGTTAGGAAAGATGGACACATTACTCTGTCTGACATACAAAAAGCACTCCGACCAGAGACAGTACTCGTATCTGTCATGTATGTAAATAATGAAATTGGAACTATCGCTCATCTTCCTGACGTCGGTCGCCTTGTGTTGAAGTATAGAAAAAAGAACAAAACCACTTACCCTTATTTCCACTCAGACGCATGCCAGGCATCTACCACACAACCTCTTCATGTCGAACAGCTTCATGTTGATCTTTTGTCACTTAACGCAAGTAAGGTGTACGGTCCAAAAGGTATCGGTATGCTGTATGTGCGTCGTGGCGTGTACCTTCAGCCACTCATCCCAGGTGGGGGGCAGGAGTTTTCTGTTCGTGGAGGTACCGAACATGTCGCCGGAATTGTTGGATTTGCCACTGCATTTTCTTACGCAAGAAAACAGAGAGAAAAAGAAGCAAAACGATTACGACTTCTTAAAGAGTATTTTATAAAAGGACTTACGACCGTATATCCAGCCGTACTATATAACGGACCACATGATGGTACGAGTGATTCACCGCACCATCTCAGTGTCACGTTTCCTGGCATTGATGCTGAATCACTCATTTTGTATCTTGGCGAAAAAAAGATAGCGATTGCTAGTGGCGCGGCGTGTGCTTCAGGAAGTGAGGAGGGTTCGCATGTACTTAAGGCATGTGGAAAAAGTGAGGAGGAGATAAAAAACACTGTTCGTTTCTCATTTGGGTATTCGACAACAAAAAAAGACATGAGGTATGTGCTTCGCGTGCTCAAGGATACCATTCCTTTGCTCTCGACGATGGCATCAGTCTCTTAATCACAATTATAATTATATGAACAAGAATTTTTTGCGAGAAAATAAGTATGTTGGCATAGGTCTCATTGTTGCGGTAGCTGTCGTGGTGGCGGGGGCCGGTTTGTTTGCCGCAGGGGTGTTTGAGCCGCGCGAAGTTTCGCATGAAGTGTATCGTGATACCCAAAATAAAGAAGAACAGAATAACACGTCTTCTCAGATTGGAGATGAACCGGTCGCAAGTGTACAGTCAGGTACTGATGAGGCGGTGTCACCAACCTCAAATACTAGTCCAAATCCCACATCGGCTGGGCCGCATCCGACAGAGCCAATCTATCCTGGCTCTACACAGGGAGAGCAACCAAACAATAACCAGGGTGTTTCACCTGCGGTGCCAGTAACAAGTCAAGGTACACCGACGATAGCTCCGAACCCACAGTCGTCTTCACAGGCCCCAGCGTCATCAAATACCGTTGTTGTTCAGCCGAGTTCTGGCCTTACGCCAAGTCAACCCTGGCAACAGCGGTATCCAAGTGC
>CAZYEQ010000007.1:0-2596 GCA_964646505.1 uncultured Gammaproteobacteria bacterium | reverse complement strand
GGCAGGGTGCGGTTCCGCCAAGACCCGTATACGAAATGGTGTATTTTGAGCACCGAACACTGCCGACAAATTTTTACTGCCAATCAAATCCCTGTTCATTTTCTTTTAATTCGATCGGTGAGTACAGGGTAGACGGAAGTGTCAACGCGACCTTGAATGCGGAAAAACTCAATGCCCTTCGGTTGGTAATTGATCAAACGAATTACGGTGTGATACAAGCGCGAAATGCACCACAGACAAGCTTGCTTAATCCCGCGTACGGTTGCTCACAACAAAGTGGAAAAGTGGTATATACGTTTCAGTTAACAAATGGTCAAACAGAAATTATTGATGCTTGTCAACACACTATCTCACCAGGGGAAGAGCCATTCAAAACGATTGAATATTTGCAATCAGTCTACCCATAATGTGTATGCCAAAACGGCACGTTTCGCCCATCATTCCATCTCGGACTCTCTATGAAGAAGCGAATGTTGATCGTTCAAAGTTTTCCACTACGCCAGGAGTAACCGAGGCCATCGTTCGAGAAATTTCTGCTCAAAAAAAGGAGCCAGCATGGATGCTAGAAAAGCGGTTAGCGGCGTTTCGTCTTTTCAAGCAAACACCGGTTCCAACGTGGGGCCCAGATTTATCACGATTGAATTTAGATGAAATCGTGTACTATGTTCGCCCTGATGCCAAGGAATCTACAAATTGGAACGACGTGCCTGAGGACATCAAAAAAACATTTGACCGTCTTGGTATTCCTGAAGCTGAAAAAAGTGTTCTCGGTGGAGTTGGAGCGCAATATGATAGTGATATTGTATATCACAATATTCAAAAAGATCTTGCCGATAAGGGAGTCATTTTTGAGAACATGGATACTGCGGTGCAAAAGTACCCCGCGTTAGTGCAAAAGTATTTCATGACTCAATGTGTTCCGATCCATGATCATACATTTGTCATGCTTCACGCGGCTGTATGGAGTGGGGGAACATTTATTTATATACCAAAGGGTGTAAAAGTTACCTTACCGCTTCAAGCATATTTTCGCATGAATGCCGAAAGTGGTGGTCAGTTTGAGCATACGCTTATTATTGCTGACGAGGGTTCAGAGATACAGTACATCGAAGGGTGTAGTGCCCCGCGGTATACTAAAAACTCCCTTCATGCTGGCTGTGTTGAGATTTTTGTGCATGCAAACGCTCGTGTACGTTATTTTTCTATCGAAAATTGGAGTAAGAATACCTATAATTTGAATACGAAACGAGCACTTGTTGACGAGCGAGGGGTAATCGAATGGATCAATGGGAATATGGGGAGTGGAGTAACGATGCTTTATCCCGCATCAATTTTGCGTGGTGAAGGGGCCGTCTCCGATTCGCTTGGCGTGGTATTTGCTGGTCCGGGTCAGCATCAGGATACTGGGGCAAAAGCGATTCATGCGGCACCACGAACAAAATCAACGATTCAGTCAAAATCCATCTCTATTGGAGGCGGGAAATCAAGCTATCGAGGGCTCGTAAAGGTAACAGCAAAGGCACCCGAATCTTCTGTGTCTGTAACCTGTGACGCACTTCTTCTTGATGCAACATCAGTTTCTACCACACATCCTGTCATGGATATTCAGCAGGATGATGTTGCCATCGCTCACGAGGCAAAAGTAGGGAAGATTGGTGAAGAAGAAATTTTTTATTTGCAAAGTAGAGGGTTATCGGTAGAGCGTGCCACACAAATGGTTGTGGCTGGATTTATTGAGCCTATCGTGAAAGCACTTCCACTTGAGTATGCGCTTGAATTAAATAAATTGATTGAGTTTGAGATGGAAGGGGCTGTTGGATAGTTTTTCGTGGGAAAGTTCATTGACTGCGCCATGCGGATAACCTATACTTCAGACGATGTTCTTTGCGCTTTATTTTGCTGATTATGTTTTTTTTATCTCGTTCGCAATCCTTTGTGCTAGGAATAATCATATTCCTTTTTATTTTTTATACAAAATCTGTAGTAATGACTGCGGGTTGTCCGCTAACTCCGCTTCAAGCATATAAAGCCCCTGGCAATCCCGCCGTGTACTATATTTCTGAGGATTGCAAAAAAAGACCTATCAGAAATCCACAGGTTTTTTTCTCTCATTTTGTTTCATGGGTAGATGTCAATAATACCACCTCACAAACGCTCAACCGGATTCCTGATCATGAGCTTTCCTTCTTGCCATGGGGGCCACGTCGTTCGTACCCAAATGGTTCTTTGTTGAAAACAGTAACCGACCCAAAGGTTTACATACTGTTAGGTGGCAACACACTTCATGCCATTAACTCAGAAGATACTTTTTTGAACATTCTTGGGTATTCATTTTCGCAAATTGAGGATGTTGCGCCGTCAGTGTTACAAAAGTATGGTGTAGGTACCGTCATAGAGTCTGTTGATACACTACCGATTCATCTTCTTTTTAAATATGTGGATGATTCAAAAGTATATGCTGTCGCAACACAACAGACATCGGGTGAGACTAGTGCAACCCGTGAGAGAAGATATGTTTCCAGCGAAGAGGAGGCGAAGACTCAGTACGGATTTCGTCTTGATCATGTGGCAACCATTCCTAAATCAGTGCTTTTTG
>CAZYEQ010000006.1:223-29959 GCA_964646505.1 uncultured Gammaproteobacteria bacterium | reverse complement strand
ATACTCAGCTCAAGTGTGTTTACAGCAGGAGAGAAATCTCGATCCTGCTTCAATATTTTTTCCCAAAAGAATCTTTTTTATCGAATGCGCTCTTTATAAATGCAGATGTAGCTTTGCGCTCGTAGGCTACTCTGTGGGGTTAGTGCCTGGAAGGGCTACAAATTCACGTGCAGCACCCAGAACAATCCGGACTTCCATACCCATTCAGAGGTATCAGCCTCGGGATTTTCGACAACCTTGGCAGCATCTGCTACGAAGTAATCACCCGCTTCCCAATGTCGGACAATGTAGAGGTTCTCGTCGTCGAGGACCAGCTGGGCGATGTTCATCAGCGTAAGTGCGCGGAATACCACCTGTCCGTCCTGGATTTCCGCATGAATCAATCGCGATTCTTCCAAGCTCGAAATTCTTTTCGCCGTCAGATCAATGATCACCTGTTGTGGCACACCAGCTGGCGGCGGTGAAGGACAAGTGTCTGGGAGGTCTGAATCACACTCCCAATCCAAGCTGTCAACTTCGTTGGTTGACCAGAGTCTGACATGGTTTCCGATCTTGTTGTTTTCCACTTTCTTTTCTCCTCTGTCTGGCTACGTATTTTAGCTGTAGCATCAGACATGAAACTATAGCACATTTTTACACCTTTGTCAATAGGGGTAGGCTGTATATAGGTTTACCTCTTTCTTAAGGCATGATATGCTATAAACTGTTCTAAAATAAGCCAAATATGGACAAATTTACGATGAAAGCCGAATACAAGCCATCGGGCGATCAGCCAAAAGCCATTGAGGGGCTTGTTCGTGGTCTGAATGAAGGCATGAAAAAACAGACCTTGCTTGGGGTAACAGGTTCGGGTAAAAGTTTGGTTGCAGATACACCCATGTTTGTAAAAAAAAATAATAAAATGTTGGTAGAACCGATCGGAAAATGTATTGACGATTTTTTTGATGCACACCCACAGAGGATCGTAAAAAAAAATGACACAATGGTCATAGAACTCAGTCGCGATGATGATAGCATTGAAGCCTATAGTTTTGATCCTCTGACAAAAAAAGTTTCCTGGAAAAAAGTAACACAGCTCGTTCGTCACGAATCTCCACGCACGTTGTTTCATGTCGAAACCACGTGCGGCCGTACGGTAACTGTTACTGGTGATCACAATTTTTTTGTACTGAGAGAAGGGTATTTACAACTTGTCGAAACGGATACGATTCAGTCAGGTGATTATATTCCACTCCCTTTACGCATTCCTGCGCCCAAGCAACCGCTCAAGGCACTTCATCTTTTGGATTTTGTTGATTCAAAAAAGAAACGGTATATTTCGGTTCCAGCCTTTCCTGTGTTATGGAAAAAACATCAAAAAACTCTTCGGCGTTTTTTGTCGCCAGCCCAACTTCACCATGTGCTGGTTACATCTGGACGGATGAACGAAACATTGTTTCTTACCCTCATCAAACGTTTTCCGAGCCTTGCTAAGGGTGCAACGTTTGGTGGAAAAATAAAGAAGTACCAAGTACCGTTTAGGTATCCAGTGACAAATGATCTGCTTCAATTATTGGGTTATTATATTGCTGAGGGACATGCAGAAAAAACGTATGTTACTATTTCCGCAGGAGACAAAGAGGTAGTAAATGATATCACAAGAATTACTTATGTACTTGGTCTCCGTTGCCACTATCGTCCTGGCACCTATGACTACCAGGTTAATTCTTCTCTGTGGAGTAGTCTCTTCGCTATTTGGTGTGGAAGTCATAGTTATAACAAGCGGCTGCCATCATTTTGGACACAACTTTCAAACACTCAGCTAGGAGTGCTCTTGCGGGCATATTTTTCAGGTGATGGCGGGGTGAACGGTCGGCAAGTGACTTGCGCAACCATCAGTCATACCTTAGCTTCAGATATTGTATATGCGCTCCTTCGTTTTGGAATTGTGGCACGTACGAGCAAACGCACAGCAAAGATTCCAAATAAAAACATCACGAGAGAGTATTGGCAGGTCAGCATTGCAGGAAAACAGTCTCTGGAGACATTTGCCAAAGAAATAGGGTTTTCAATTGATCGAAAAACAGTAAAACTTCAGAGCATCATTAGTTCAGTATATAACACAAATGTCGATCTCATCCCTTTGCAAGATCGTCTAAAAAATTTTCGTACCACTTTTGGTTTTTCTCAGAAGATGCTCGCTCGTGCATGCGGTGTTGAGCGTTCTTTTATCTCGCTCATAGAGCATGGTAAACGCCTCCCTTCGCGCCTGACGTTTCAAAAAATGATTTCCTACCTCGGTGCCGACAAGTCTTTAACGCAAGACCAGGAATGTCGTAAAGAAGTTATAGACATGAAATCATATCTTGGCTTATATTGGACAAAGATAAAAAAAATTACCAAGGTTCGTGGGGAAACATATGTGTATGATATTGCCGTGGAAGATCATGAGACCTTTTTAGCTGGATACGGTGGTTTGTTTGTGCATAATACGTTTACAGTGGCAAACGCCATTGCCGAAACCAACCGCCCTACGCTCGTGATTGCGCATAATAAAACTCTGGCAGCACAGCTCTGTAACGAGTTCCGTGAATTTTTTCCCGATAACGCGGTTGAGTATTTCGTGAGTTACTACGATTACTACCAGCCAGAGGCGTACATGCCGCACTCTGATACCTATATTGAAAAAGAGGCGCAAATTAATGAAGAAATTGATCGCTTGCGTCATGCGTGTACCCAGGCATTACTTTCACGTCGTGATGTGATTATTGTGGCTTCAGTGTCGGCTATCTATGGGTTGGGTTCGCCAAAAGAATATGAAAAAATTGTCGTGCATTTGCGGAAAGGTGAAGATTTGGATCGCCGTGGACTCACTGAACAGTTGATTGGCCTACAATTTGAACGCACGACGGCCGATTTAAAACGCGGTTCATTTCGGTTACAGGGACAAGTATTTGAAATCATGCCGGTGAATGATGAAAAAATATATCGCTTTGAAATTTCAAATCGCATTGATCGTATTGAATACGTTGACCCGGTCACACGCAAGGTGATTCGCGAGGTCGAAGACGCGTGGTTCTTTCCTGCCAAACATTATGTGGCTGGGCCAGAAGCGCGTGAGCGCGCCTTTACTTCTATTAAAGAAGAGTTGCAACAGCAACTTGATGCGTTCCAGAAAAAAGGAAAAGTGCTTGAGTACGAACGTTTGAAGCGTCGTGTGGCCTATGATTTAGAGATGATCAAAAATATTGGTTTCTGCAATGGCATTGAAAATTACTCGCGTCATTTTGATGGCCGTAACCCTGGTGAACCACCGTTTACTCTTTTAGATTATTTTTACGAATGTTCACCCGACTTTTTGACGGTGATCGATGAGTCGCATGTAACTGTGCCCCAAATTCGTGGCATGTATGCTGGCGACAGGGCGAGAAAAGACACGCTGGTTGAGCACGGTTTTCGCTTGCCTAGTGCGCGCGATAACCGGCCACTCCAGTATGATGAATTTGAAAAGCGCGTGGCACAAACCATTTACGTGTCAGCCACCCCAACGGAATTTGAGCTGAAAGAAAGCGAACAGGTGGTTGAGCAGATCGTGCGTCCAACGGGGCTTGTTGATCCTGAGGTCTTAATTCGCCCGGTGACTGGTAACGCGGAACATAAATCACAAGTTGAAGATGTGATTGAGCGCATTCAAGAACGTGTTGCCAAAGGGGAGCGTGCCCTTGTGACAACCCTCACGAAAAAAATGGCCGAAGATTTGAGCGAACACTTGCGTACCACAGGACTCAAAGTGAAATATTTGCACAGTGATATTGATACCCTTGAGCGTGTCCAAATTTTGATGGCGCTTCGTACTGGTGAGGTAGAAGTAATTGTGGGGGTGAACCTGCTTCGTGAAGGGCTCGACCTGCCGGAAGTATCGCTTGTGGCTATTTTGGATGCGGACAAAGAAGGGTTTTTGCGTAGTGAAACGAGTTTGATTCAAACGATTGGTCGCGCCGCACGTAACGTGAACGGACTTGTAGTTCTGTATGCTGATCACATGACCGGTTCGATTGAGCGAGCACTCAAAGAAACCAGCCGTCGCCGTGAGATTCAATTGGCGTACAACGAAAAACATGGGATCACTCCAAAAACGATTCAAAAACGTATTCGGAATATTTTGGAAGAATTTGGCATTTCGGCTGATGCGATTTCTGAAAAGAAAATGGGTCGGGGAAAAAGGCGTGGTCATTCGATTGCGGATTTGGATACCATGGGCGACGCACGGCCGCTCAAAGAAATTCTCAAAGAAAAAGAAGAACAGATGCGTGAGGCTGCGCAAAAATTAGAATTTGAATTAGCGGCCCTTCTGCGTGATGAAATTCGTGAGCTGCGGGCAAAAGATAGCGCAGGTAGTACAGCGAAAGCGGGGAGAGCAAGAACAAAAAAGAAAAAAGTATGATGTCGCGAACTGCGTGGTTCAGTATGGTGTGCGTGGTAAGTGTACTAGGCTTTTCTATTTTTCTTCTCTCACAATTCTCAATACTCCGACATAGTGAATGGTATAGTGTGGACACAGTGCCGGTTGCTCCTATTGCGCTCGTGTTTGGAGCGGGGGTGTTGCCAAATGGTGAACCCAGTGACGCGCTGTACGACAGGGTACTTACTGGTGTTGAGTTATATAAGGAAGGAAAGGTGAAAAAACTTCTTATGACCGGTGATAATGGAACACGTCACTATAATGAGGTGGCGGTGATGAAAAAAGAAGCCATGGAGCTTGGTGTGTTTGAAAACGACATTGTGCTCGATTATGCCGGGTTTAACACCTATGATAGTTGCTACCGGGCTGCCGCTATTTTTGGGGTGACTACAACGGTTGCTATTTCTCAGGCATTTCATTTGGGAAGAATTGATTATATTTGTGAATCGCGGGGCATTATCACGTATCCGGTTGCGGCCGACAAACGGTCGTATGTTGAAGCGCGTTTTTATTGGCCGATACGCGAAATGTTGGCTCGTACAAAAGCCTGGCTCAATGTGACTATTCTTCATCCAAAGCCAAAGTTTTTAGGAGAATTTGAACACGACTGGCTCAAATCATTATCATATTTGATATGAGTATTCCCTGGACTCCACACGATTTAGAAAATCACGATGCGATTTCTCTCGTCATTCAAAATAACGAAGGAAAATTTTTGACGTTTTGGCACAACAAGTTTTCGTTTCGCACCATTCCACTTGGAAAAGCCGAGCTAGGTCAAACACCGGAAGAAGCCGCAAAACAGGAGGCACTCGAAGAGTTGGGGATTACGGTCACGTCACTTACACTACTCACAACAGATATAAAACATAAAGTTCGCGAAGGGAAACATGTTGAGATACATTTGTTTTGTTTTTTGGTTACTGCGTATGAGGGCGACATTGTGAATAATGAACCGCACAAACATAAAGATATAGAATGGTGCGATATTGAAGAGTTGCGCGCAATTAGGCCTACGAGTGACGCAACAACCTTATTTTTGCAATATAAAATATAAGCACCGTTTGCTTGACCACTGCGGCTTTGTAGAAGCGTACCTATGTAATAATGAGTGGTATTTCAACAACCCTACTACAGCCTCCAAAACTTAAAATCATAAAGAGGGTGAGTATAGTTGCGACAATCTTCCAGTTTCTTTTTTGTTTCGTGATGTACCAAATACAAAGGAGGAAAAGAGTATAGTATATCGCAGGTAATGTATAGGCAATAAATGCACCGTGAAGCCAGGTGTTTGCAAGTCTTGTGTCCGTAGTAAAGAAGAAGTATATACCCGACGGAAAGCCCAAGATTGTTCCTATAAGGCCAATGAGCGCTTCGCCGAGCCTTGAGCCAAATATGAGGTGAAGTGCGTTTTTTTCTCGTACGTGTCCAATGATGTTGAGTACAAAAATTAAAAGAAACTGCAGGCCGAGCCAAAAACGCCAAGTATGTGTGAGTTCTGCTAATCGTTTTTTCATAGATGTATTTTGCACGCGATTATGCTGTTATTACGTCTTGCCTTGCCAGAACCAAATAAACCAACCTCCTTCGTATGTCGTTGCCCATCTACCAAAAGGAACAGTGTGGACATATATTTCGGGATGAGATTCTTTAGAGCCGGCAGGATGCTGCTGTTGAAAATTTTTGTTTGAACGTACCATATTTTTTACTTTTTCATCTTGTAGCCATGGCGCCCAAGTTAGAATCCCCACGATGGCGAGTGCTAAACATATGCGTATGGCTACAATTTTTTGGCACGTATGTGATTAATGTTAAGGAATAAGTAATAGGAAGAAGTATTTTTGATATGTCGTTTTTATCTGAATTTTAGTATACAACATTATGTCAATTGTGGCACAAAATACAATCCTTTAATATACTATCATTTTGGTAAAAATTAGCGATTATTATCTGGTTGGGAGTGAAGAAGGCTTGGAATGCCATGTGGTTGTGCGTTTTGTTCGGAACAAGTAAGATAGGATATACAAGTTTCCATCCTAGCATCTGCCGTAGCATCTTGGACGCTCAGCGCCTAGAGTGTTGCGTTAGGTTATTAAATGGAACTTCGTATAATACACAAATTTCAGTTTAAATTACGAAAATACTTCGCATAATACCTAGTTAGCCAAAATGTCGCTCCGCTCCCTTTTGGCTAACGGAGCGCGGATACCTCCGCTCTTAGCCTCGGTCGCTCCGCGACACATCGGCTAACAGCGGATATCCAACATGCCGGTCTGAGAACTTCGTTCTCATTCCGTCACGTCGGATTATCCGCGCTCCGTTATGTGAAATTTAATTTTTAGCTTTTATATGCATCATCCTAACAAAGACATAATGGATAAGGCTATTAAACTCGCCTATGAAAAATTTAAGGAGGGCGGGCACGCAGTTGCAGCTATTATTGTTAAGGATGATGAAATAATTTCAGAAGCCTTTGCGACAGTTAGGCGAGATATTGATCCTACAGCACATGCAGAGATTAACGCAATCCGATCCGCGGCCAAAAAGCTTGGAAATAAATTATTCGACTGCTACTTATACACGACATATGAACCATGCCCTATGTGCACCTCGGCCGCTATATGGGCAAAAATGAAGGGTATGGTATATGGAGCGGGGATGAATGATCAAACAGAATCTCATCCACAAAGAATTACTATCGCGGCTTCTGAAATTATTAAAAACGGGACACCAGGGTTAGAACTATATCCAGAGTTTATGCGAGATGAATGCAAAAAATTACTTGATCTAAAAGCTTAAAATTAAACATCACATAACAGCGTGTATGCGGTTCCGCTTCGCTCCACCCATATGCTAACGCACATCGCATACACGCAAACATTAGCCAAAATGTCGCTCCGCTCCCTTTTGGCTAACGGAGCGCGGATACCTCCGCTCTTAGCCTCGGTCGCTCCGCGACACATCGGCTAACAGCGGATATCCAACATGCCGGTCTGAGAACTTCGTTCTCATTCCGTCACGTCGGATTATCCGCGCTCCGTTGTGCGAAATAATGAAAAGTTTTAAAATTTCTTTCAGAAATTTATATTCGCAATTTTATTTTTTTAATTCTATCTATGGACAAAGGATTTGAAACACAAAATTTTCAACCAGAAATCCCAGAGAATAAACCACTATCCCATATTAGTGAATTTCTGGAAGCGACTAATCAAGGTTTTGAAAGTAAACCAACCGAACATGTTCATAAAAACGATGAGGGGTATAGTCATATTCTTCGAGAAATTAGTGATGGTGATGTTGAGAGCGAAAAAACAAGAATAGGAATTATTGTGGGAAATGGTGCCATTCTTTCTTCGCTTCCAGAAATTCCAGCCGATGTAATCATAATGAGCGACTATAATCCATTTATTCACCAATGGACTCAGTTTACGCAAAGGGCGCTAGCTGAATCTATCTCAATCGATGAGTATAAGAAAAAAGTATACGATCAGCAAAATCCGCTTTATTCAGAAAGATATAGAGAAGGATTAGAAAGAGAAATGGCAGATTTGGGAGAAAGGCATTTTCTAAGTAGCGAAGATAGATTTCAGAAGTGCAAAGAAGCTCTCGCACGGAAAAAATTACTAATGGGTGCTATTGATTTAAGAAATGCTGATGCTTTAAGAAAGCTCTCCGATGCTTTAAGCAAAGATAACTCAGAAATCACTTTTGCAAACTTAACAAATGTTTGGGAACATGCCGGCAATTCGATTGAGCAGGCAATCCCAAATCTGCCATTTCATCCAGAAGCTCTTATACTTTTTTCTTCTCGCGCATATACAGAGCGATTTTTCCCTAAAATGATGGGGGTATGTAGAGGATTAGCAAAGTATATAGAGAATGCTAAGTCGGCATACTCTTTCTGGGCCTATAAAAACAAAAGTGGTTATAGATAAAAAAATAAAATTGCGAATATATTTTGCTATCGCAAAATTAAAACTTTTCATTACATCGTACAACACGGCATATCTGGTTACGGCTTTTATACACAAGCCTCCACCCATATTTGCCTCCGCTACGCTACGGCAAACATCAGATATGCCGAAACGTTAGCCAAAATGCGCTTCGCGCCTAGAGTGTTGCGTTAAATTTTGGGATTAAACTAGTATAAAATACAAACTTTTGGCATATATAGTTTTGCTAACCGAATATGCAATTTTACATAAATAATTCATAATACTCCATGAAAGAGATCAAAAATACACGCGTTTGCGTGTTTTGCTTGGAACAGGTAGGATAGGGTGTGTCAAGTAATTATCTAATTTATTATATATGCACGAAAACATTATAAACGCCCTTAACTGGCGTTACGCCGTTCGTTCGTTCGACAAAGCAAAAAAAGTATCAGAAAAAGACCTCGACACTATTTTGGAGGCCGGTCGTTTGGCACCCTCATCGTTTGGACTCCAGCCATGGAAATTTGCGGTAGTTGAAAACATGGAAAAACGCGCACTCATTCAATCGGCCGCGTGGAATCAAACACAGGTCACCGAAGCGTCTCATTTGGTAGTTGTTTTAGCGAAAACTGATATGGACGCTGCGTACATTGACGAATATGTAAACAGTATTGTGGCCACCCGCGGTGTGCCGAAAGATGCGCTTCAGGGGTACCACGACATGATGACCGGTTCTATTTTGCCTCGCTCTCAAGAAAAAAAAGTAGATTGGATGACCCATCAAGCGTACATCGCGCTCGGCATGATGCTTGAAACAGCCGCCTTGCTTCAAGTTGACGCGACTCCCATGGAGGGGTTTAGTTCAGAAGAGGTGACGAAGATCCTCGCGGTACCAGGCTATACGGCGGCAGTACTCTTGTGTTTGGGGTATCGCAGCGCGGAAGATAAGGCGGCAGAGTACAAAAAAGTACGTATGGAAAAAGATAAGGCCATTATTCGTATTGCGTAAGGTATGACTTCGCCAAAAGAAAAAACAGATGCGGAATGGCAGAAAGAATTGTCGCCCGAGGCATATGCGATTTTGCGAGAAAAGGGAACAGAACGCCCTTTTACCGGTGCGTATTGGGATACGAATGATAAGGGTATGTACGTATGTGCTGGGTGTGGCAGCGAATTATTTTCTTCAGAAACGAAGTTTGATGCTGGTTGTGGTTGGCCAAGCTTTTATGCACCAATCAATAATGAACACGTAGAGACACATACCGACACAAGTCATGGTATGGTTCGTCAAGAAGTAGTGTGTCGCACCTGCGGTGGGCATCTCGGCCATGTGTTTCCTGATGGGCCAGAGCCAACCGGAAACCGTTTTTGCATCAATTCAGGCGCGCTCAAGTTTAATAAGAGCGAGTAATGTATGGGCGAGCATATTCGAAGAAAAGGTGAACGTGGCGTCACACAACTTGGTTGGCTTGAAAGTTATCATTTGTTTAGTTTTGGCTCATACGTTGATGAGACAAACGTTCATTTTGGCGCGCTTCGGGTGGTGAATGATGATACCGTAAAAGAGGGTATGGGTTTCGATAATCATACCCATGAAAACATGGAAATTATTTCGATCGTGCTTTCGGGCACCCTTCTTCATCGCGATAGTATTGGCGGACAAGCCACACTTACTTCGGGTGATGTGCAGGCCACAACGGCGGGTGTGGGTATGACTCACGCAGAATTGAATGGGTCAAAAGATGGTGCGGTTCATTTTTTGCAAATTTGGATTCTTCCTAAAGAACAACAGCTTCCGTCGGCCTATACGCAAAATTATTCTGACTTTTTAGAAACACCGAACACGCTTCGTATTGTAGCCTCGGGGTATGTCGACGAGGGCGCTCTTCGTATAGAGCAACAGGCACGAGTGATGATGGCAACCCTTACGCCACAAGGGTCTGTGAGTTATACCCTTACGGACGAAGCCCATGGAGTGCTTGTATATGTGGTGTCTGGCTCTGTGCAACTTATGGACACCCTGCTTGAAGCGGGTGATGAAGTGCGTCTTACTGATGTTGCCGCGCTCACCATGGTTGCTAAGGCGCCAAGCACGGTTCTTGTGATCGATGTGCCATTGGCTTAGGCACTTTCCCTTTTTTTAATCTCATCAGTTACTCTTTCGCGGACCGCGGCAAAAAATAATGCTTCATCCTCAAAATGAGGAATGTTGTGATCTTCACATTCGATATCAACGTTGCCTTTGCGCCAAAACCCTTCTGGGCAATACACGAGCATTTTATGACTCTCCGCAAAAAGTCCGAGTTCGAGTAGCGAAATGGGTGACTGACTTGCTTTATCAAAATACATGACAATAAGATTGGCAGTCTTGAGTCCGTGTTGCTCCCACTCCACCTGATCGTGAAAAGTTTTATCATGCGCTAGGTTTGAAATAGACGAGTCCCAGTGCTCTCGTCGTGGGTTTAGTACGACAATATCAAGATCTCGAAGAAAAGTCGTGATACGGTCTTGCCAGTGAGTTGCTCGTCCCATGTCAATACTGCCGGCTAAAAATACGGTGTAGAGTTTATCGGGATTGGTGATTGGTTTAGGTGGAAGAAGGATCTTCATAGGAAAAAGAATGTCTGTACTATACTGATTTTTTTTCTCGGCGACAATGGTATATTGACAGAGCGAAGGAGAGTTGCTATGCTTTCTCTGCAGGGATCGTGCGTTGCACATCTCCTTTCTTCTGCTAGAGTCACGGCATGTCGCCGCGAGCTGCACGTACGGTCCCTGCACTTTCTTTTTTCAATAAAAAATCTCCCCAGTAGGGGAGATTTTTTGTGTATCGTTATTGAACCGTTACTTCTACATCATTGCTGTACGCTGCACATTCAGCATCGCGGAGGATACACACACGAAAGTGTTGAACTCCACTTGGAACCTTGATCCATGTTCCTTCACGGCTCTTTTCATGTTGGCGCCACCAGTAGTTGATTTGGTTGTGTACCGGGTTTGGTGTGTTTCCGCGTACCAAAATAAATCCATCACTCACATCAGCACCTTCGTCAACATTCCATTCCAATTTAACCATGTGCGAGCCTACAGACTCACCAACGAGGCGGATACGTGCATCCGTCATTTCTTCTGATGGGGTTTCTTCCGGAGTCATCATGCGTTCGTCATTCATGGAGTCGTTCGAGTTGTCTGCCATGTTTGGATTTAAGACATCACTTGCCGATTTCGTCATAGGTTGTAAATCGATCGCGTCATTAGAAGTGTTTGTATTCGCGCATCCCGCGCCAATAAGAAGTACGGTACCAAGAAGAAGGGTTGTGACTGGCAAAAATCGTGTGTTCATAAAAGACGATATATGAATATATGTTCATATACTATCACACGATGAAAAAACTGCCAACGATTTAGCTGTGGGTTTCTTTGTGTTTTTTAAGAAGGAGACCCAGGTCGAGCGTTTCTGTGGTTTTGATGCCTTTCATAAACTCTTCCATATGCGACACGATAATCATGGCGCCTTCGTATTGGTTCAGGGCTTCGGCAATAATAGGGAGATGGCGAAAGTTAATATGGTTTGATGGTTCGTCTAAAATAAGAAGCGCGGGTTTCTGCAGTACGAACCGAGCAAAACACAAGAGTCCCTTTTGCCCTTCTGAAAGCGATTCAATACGATTTTGCATAATCGACGAATGGAGAAGAAAGGCCGAGGCTGTGGCATAAATTTCTTCTTTGTCAGGCACATCCATCATGTCGGCCAGGGCTTCATATGGTGTTTTGTCCATATCAAGGCCAGAAAAATCTTGGCGGTAATAACCTACGCGAATATTTGGGAGAATCGTAGCGCCTGGTTCGGTATTTTTTGCTAAACGCTCCAAAAGAGTGGTTTTGCCAATGCCGTTTGGGCCTTTAATCACCAAGCGGTGCCCACGGCGAAGCGCAATGTCGACCGGCACATGCACGGGTTCATGGTGGTCAAGTACGGTGACTGACTCAAGTTTTACGACGACCTCAGTAGTATGTTCGTAGGGGATGGTAAACGACTTAATCGCGCGATCATCTTTACGCACATCCACTTTATTTTCTTCCTGTACGTCAATTTCTTCTTTGAGTTTCGCAGCGAGTTTACGCATCTTACCCCCTTTATTTGCAAAAAAGTTGACTTTTTCTTTTTTGTCTAAAATATCTTTTTCAAGCTGAGCATTTTTGCGCTCCTCACGTTCAATTTGCGCTTTAATTTGCTCAACGACGTCCATGTAGTTTCCTGAATACTGTTCAAGTTTCTTTTTGCGTGCATCAAGGTATAGGACACTGTCAGTAAATGAGTTCAAAAAGTCGGCATCATGAGAAATAACAATGACGGTTTTGTCGTACAAAATAAGGAACATTGTTAGGTGGTCGATGCCAGCTTGGTCAAGATTGTTGGTCGGTTCGTCTAAAAGAAGCACGTCAGGGTCTTGAATAAGGGCGTAGGCCAAAAGAAGACGAGCCTGCTGCCCACCCGAGAGCGCACGAATTTTTTTATCAAGCGGAACATTCAAGTTCACTTTTTCAAATACGTCGGCAATGAGCTTGTCGAGGTTGTATTTGGTTTCGCTAAACGCGGTTTCAAAATATTCTCGCACCGTGTGGTCGAGGTATTGCTTTGGCACAATTTGCGGGGCAATGGCCACGGTCGCTCCATCACGAATATGCACTTTGCCGGTGAGGGGCTTTACTTCGCCAGTCATCAGTTTAAACATGGTGGTTTTTCCTGCCCCATTTTGCCCCATGATGGTTACCTTTGTGCCTTCGCGTACCGAACCATTAGCCTCTTCGAGCTGCAATTTTTCCTCGTCGTAGCCAAAGGTAGTGTTTTCAAAGCGAACAATAACGTTATTCGAACTCATAGAAGAAATAATTGTGGCTTAGTATAGCGGAGGATGCGATTGGTGTCAATACAAAGGATTGACAAATTCATTTTTTTGTCCATATAGTAAGGGGTAAGAGGGAATAATCATGGGAAAAAGAATTGTCATCTCTGGCCCAAGAGGGGCAGGAAAGGGCACTCTCGTAGAACACGCTCTTTCCAGGTTTGGTGGCCAGCATGGATTACGGCGCATGGTGTCGACGACAAGTCGTCCACGACGCCCTCTCGAGGTGAATGGCACGCACTATAATTTTCGCAGACCAGAAGAGATACGGGCACTTTGGGAGGTCAGGGAACTTTTTTGGGTGGAAAATATCGGCGGTCACCTATATGGTTTGGAGCGATGTGCCGCGGAGGTGCCCTGTGGCATCATCGACGTGCATCCTCCGGGAGCTCGGATCATTCGTGACTGGGCCACGGCACAGGGTGACAAAACCCTTCTCGTCGGTGTTTTCGCACCAAGAGGCGATCGCCTTCGTCGGCTGGTTGAGCGAGAAAAAGGGTTGTATAACGCCCTGCTCCGTCTGGCGGAAGATCCCGTGTCTCCCAATACTAACGATTACGCCGATTTTGATCTGCGTATCGAAAACGGAGACCTCATGGACTACGAAGACGGAGGGCGTATTAGTCCGGGGTTTACCGAAGCGCTCGACCGTATGAAAAAGTTTTTGTTCGAGGGGTGAGCGCGACGCACTGTCTCGCGCCACCCTTCTTTTTATTGTAAAAGTTTTTATATTTCACGAACGAGGTTTTTCTGTTACAGTACATACTGTATTTCGTAACTACTATTATTATATATGCAAAAAATAATTCCCCATCTTTGGTTTGATAAAGAAGCAAAACAGGCGGCCGAATTTTACGCAACCGTGTTTCCTGATTCGCGTGTCACATCGGTCACCACTCTTCACAATACCCCGTCGGGTGACGCGCATTCGGTAACATTTGAAGTAATGGGGTACACGTTTATGGCCATCAGTGCCGGGCCCGTGTTCAAAATAAACCCCTCCATTTCATTTATGGTTAATTTTGACCCTGCCGAAGATAGCGAGGCAAAAACTAGAATTGATGAAATTTGGCATAAGCTTATGGATGGCGGCAAAGCCCTCATGCCACTCGACAAGTATCCATTTAGTGAGCGGTATGGGTGGGTTGAAGACAAGTTTGGTGTATCATGGCAACTGATACTCACCAATCCGGGTGGAGAGAAGCGCCCTAAGATTATGCCAGCACTTCTTTTTGTGGGCGACGCGTGTGGAAAGGCGGAAGCGGCTGGAGATTTGTACGTGTCTGTATTTAAGCATGCAAAACGCGGTCAAATAGCTCGTTATCCTGCGGGTATGGAGCCAGATAAAGAAGGAACGCTCATGTTTAGCGATGTTATGCTTGAGGGGCAGTGGTTTGTGGCTATGGATAGTGCGCGTAAACATGAGTTTGCCTTTAACGAAGCCGTTTCATTTTTGGTACATTGTGATACGCAAGAAGAAATAGATTATTTTTGGGAAAAACTCTCGGCAGTACCTGAGGCTGAACAATGTGGTTGGATTAAAGATATGTTTGGTGTGTCATGGCAAATCACCCCACGCCTCCTACATGAACTTATGAGTAAAGGGACGCAAGAGCAAATTGACCGCCTCACGCAAGCGTTTTTACCAATGAAAAAGTTTGATGTGGAGAAGTTGAAACAGGCGTTTGAGGGACAAAAATAGTGGTATAACAGGAAACCTGATACTTTGACTTCACATCCCTACGGTGCTATAGTCATTATATACCCCTCAACCGAGGGCGTTTTCCTGTTGTGTCAGTTCTTATAAACTTTTATGCAAGATAAAATCCGTATTAAGGGTGCGCGCGAGCACAACCTGAAAAATATCTCTGTTGAGATGCCGCGCAATAAAATGATTGTGTTTACCGGGCTTTCTGGATCAGGCAAGTCGAGTTTAGCGTTTGATACTATTTTTGCTGAAGGACAGCGTCGGTATATCGAAAGCTTGTCAGCGTATGCACGTCAGTTTTTGGGCGGCATGCAAAAGCCAGATGTTGATGAAATTGAGGGCTTGTCGCCAGCGATTTCGATTGACCAGAAAGCGCATAGCTCAAACCCGCGTTCAACGGTTGCGACCATCACAGAAATATACGATTATTTTCGTATTTTGTTTGCGCGTGTCGGTGAGCCGTTTTGTCCGTTGTGTGACACCAAAATTGAAAAAATGACCACCGACCAAATGGTGGATGCTATTATTCGTGAAGCGCATACCCAAAAACAAACAAAAGAAAAAAAGAAAAAAGAAGATGACGGCGTGATTATTTTTTCTCCAGTCGTTCGTGGGCGAAAAGGCGAGTACTACCAGATGCTCTATGATTTGTATAACTCTGGTTTTTTAGAAGTGAGAGTTGATGGTACAATTAAAAGTTTGCGTAACCGCATTACTCTTTCGAAAAACAATCAGCATACGATTGAGGTGGTCGTCGACAAGTTGCCTCATACCATGTTTCAGGCTGAAACAATGTCTGAAGAAGATCGACAGCGTTTAGCCGAAGCCGTTGAGCGTGCGGTTGATTTATCAAATGGGCTCTCGACCGTGCAATATGTTCCCGAACAAGAAGCAACCTATAGCACCGAGTATAGTTGTCCAAACGACGGGTTTAGTTTTCCTGAAATTGAACCGCGCTTATTTAGTTTTAATAGCCCATACGGGCAGTGTAGTCGCTGTACCGGTCTTGGTACGGCAGAAATTTTTAGTGAAGAAATTTGTCCAAAGTGTGAAGGAAAACGACTTAATGAAAACGCTCTGTCGGTTAAAATCCTTGATAAAAATATTTACGAAGTGACAAGGCTCGACATTAAAGCGGCCAAAGATTTTATCGCGCTTTTAGAAAAAAAACTCAGTGAGAAAGATTTAGAAATTTCTGGCGCTGTGTTTCGCGAGGTCACGAGCCGACTTCAGTTTATGCTCGATGTTGGGTTGGATTACCTGACCCTTGATCGTAAAGCTGGAACCCTGTCAGGTGGAGAAGCGCAACGTATTCGCTTGGCGTCACAAGTTGGAACACGCCTTGTTGGCGCGCTCTATGTGCTTGATGAACCAACGATTGGGCTCCACCAACGCGATAACGATCAGCTCGTGTCAACGCTTCGCAATTTGTGTGACGTAGGGAACACGATTATTGTGGTTGAACACGATGAAGATACGATTTTAACCAGTGATTGGATTGTTGATATTGGCCCTGGCGCCGGGCGCCATGGGGGAGACGTGGTGTATTCCGGGCCCATTCAAAGCATGCTTTCGCCAAACACAAAAAAAGTAGACACATATGGGTGCGCGGTAATTGGTGATCCAAAAAAATCATTAACAGGAAAATATTTGCGCCGCGAAGAAGCCATTGAGTTGCCTGAAAAACGAAGAAAAGTAGATGAGTCAACGCCAAAACTCAAAATTAAAGGCGCGCGTGAGCATAATTTGAAAAATGTCACGGTTGAGGTGCCGCTGCGTCGGTTTGTATCGCTTACTGGTGTGTCGGGTTCAGGAAAATCAACACTCATGCACGATATTATTTATCGTACCGTTGCAAACAAGCTCAATCATGTAAACAAAAAAACCGGAGCATACGATTCAATGACTGGTACAGAGTACATCGACAAAATTATTGTGATTGATCAGTCGCCGATTGGGAGAACTCCGCGTTCAAACCCTGCCACCTACACCAAAGCCTACGACACGATTCGTGAAATTTTCGCGTTAACCACCGAAGCGCGTGTCCGTGGGTATAAAACAGGGCGATTTAGTTTCAATACGCCTGGCGGACGCTGCGAACACTGTGAAGGGCGCGGGGTTCTCGAAATCGAAATGCACTTTTTACCCAGTGTCGAAATTGTATGTGATGTGTGTAAAGGGAAGCGTTTTGATCAAGAAACGTTGCAGGTATTTTACAATGGCAAAAATATTTACGACGTGCTTAACTTAACCATTGAAGAGGCCAATGACTTTTTTGCCGACATTCCTGGGATTGCCGACAAGATGAAGGTGTTAAAAGAAGTTGGGCTGGGTTATTTAACCCTCGGGCAATCAGCCACAACGCTTTCTGGTGGTGAAGCGCAGCGTATTAAGCTATCGCGTGAGCTTGCCAAACGGAACACCACCAAAACACTCTATCTTCTTGATGAGCCAACGACCGGGCTTCATTATGATGATGTGAAAAAACTTATTGACGTACTGCAACGCCTGGTGAGCCAGGGGAATACGGTGATGACGATTGAACACAACCTCGACCTTATTAAATGTGTTGATTGGATTATTGACATGGGCCCTGAAGGTGGAGCTAAGGGCGGTGAGATTTTGACCGTTGGTACGCCCGAACAAGTGTCGAAAGTGGGAAGGAGTCATACCGGTACGTATTTGCGCCGTATCTTGGCAGAGCCGAAAAAGTAGGGCATACTAAGGAGACTATCGTTATTCTTCTATTCGCGTATATGAGTAAGAAGCAAGGGGAGGAGTCAACAATTGCAGACGTGATGAAATTTCTTGGGATACTCGAGACAAAAGTTATGGGGGAATTTTATGCTATACGTCAGGATATTGATCATCTCAAACAAGGTCAATACGCTCTTCAGCAAGAGCTGGTGTACATTAAAGAGCGTCTCACTTCTTTAGAGAAAAAAACAACTGAAGATTCTGATGCGTACGCGAAAGAGGTTGTTGAATTGCGAACTCGTGTCAGAAAATTAGAAAAAGAATTTGAAAAAATCAAAGCACGGGGGTAATGATTACACCAAATGAATACGATCGAACAAAAGCTGATTGAGCTACCTGATGTACCAGGCATCTATTTATTTTATAATAAAGAAAAAGAGCTGGTGTATGTGGGCAAGGCAACATCCTTAAAAAGTCGTGTGCGCAGTTACTGGTCACCCCGAAAAACACTTCGCCCGATTGAACAAATGATGCACGAAGTAGTGAATCTTGCCTGGATTGAAACAGATTCGGCATTAGAAGCTGCTATTTTAGAGTCGGTGTACATTAAAAAACATTTCCCAAAATATAATGTCGACGGTAAAGACGATAAAAGTTGGAATTATATTTTGATTACGAAAGAAGCCTATCCGCGCGTAGTAACGATGCGTGAACATGAGATGATTTTGTTGCCAAAAAAGCGGGCGAAAGAAGTGGTGAAACGCAGGTCAACAAAGGCACGAGTACTGTCACACCAAGATATTGCCTATGAGTTCGGGCCGTACCCAGGTTTAAACACCCCTGAGGCTCTAAAAATCCTTCGTCGCATATTTCATTTTTCCAATTGCACCCCTGGGCAGGGAAGACCATGCTTGTATCGCCAAATGGGGCAGTGTTTTGGGGTATGCACTGGCGAAATTACAAAGGTAGAGTATCGTGACAAGGTCATAAAACCGCTCGTCATGTTTTTGCGTGGTGAGAAAAAACGCTTAGTTTCAAATTTAGAAAAAATCATGATGGCTGCGGCCAAACGAGAAGATTTTGAAGAAGCAGCTCGACTACGCGAGCAACTGAAGGCACTGTACCGCATCCACGACATCGCGCTTCTCAATAAAAGTTTTGTGTCTGACGAGGTGGAAACGAAAGACGGAGTTACGAGAATTGAAGGCTATGATATTTCGAATTTAGGTTCTACAGGAATCGTTGGAAGCATGGTGGTGTTTACCAATGGAGTGCCCGATAAAGCGCAGTATCGTAAATTTGCTATGCAAACCGTGACCGGGCAAAGCGATGTGGATTCACTTGAAGAAATGCTTCGTCGTCGATTGAAACACACTGAATGGAAATTTCCTGACGTGATGTTGATCGACGGTGGTCGACCGCAAGTAAATAAAGTAACAGCACTTTTTCAAGAATTAGGTATTACCATTCCGTTTGTGGGTATTGCCAAAGGGCCAGAGCGTAAACGCAATGATTTTACCTTTCCGCACAACATTAAAGCGGAAGGCAACGAACATATGCGTGAGTTTGTGAAATACGTGAATGAGCATCAAGAGCTTCTTATTCGTGTGCGTGATGAAGCGCACCGGTTTGCGATTTCATATCAACGTGTGAAGCGGGGGATGAGGAAATAGTTTTTTAGAAAAAAACACCCGCTTTGGGTGAACAAAATTTCTGCACCCACCAAAGCTTGTCGGCTCCGGCGAGTGCAGTAGTGACTCATTCGTCGTACTCGATTTTCCCCACCTTTGTTTTAGGGTTGTATCGAATACGAAGATGTATGGTCTTGCCCTCTATCGTCGCACTACCTCCAATGAGCAGGTCGTAGCTTCCCTCTGACTCCATGCCGATCGAGGTGATGATGACGGCCACTGCCCCTCTGTCCGTGTGGAAGGTGACTTCTGAGGGGTTCGGCTGCTCCTCGTACGCGCTCTGGAGCGCACACGTGAGGTCTACGATGTCTGGTTGGGGTTTATCGACCGAGATCTTCAGTGTGATGGTGTTAGCCATGTCGTCCTTTGTGCTGCTCGTTCCAATGTGAGCAGCTCGTTTATTTATTCCAGAAATTTCTTTTTTTGTCAATACAACTGGTGGAATTCATTGAAATTCTCTCTTTTCGTTTATTCAAGGGTTTTTCTGTGGATAACCACCCAAAAAAGCCTTAAAAAACCCTTGTCAAAGGCATAGAGTGGTATATAATGGGTGTAGGTGGGAGAAAGTGGGAAAAATGCTTGTCTTCCCAAATAGACACCTACCTATGTTTATCGGTGAGTATCTCCACAGCTTAGACGAAAAAGGACGTCTCTCAGTACCGAAAAAGTTTCGGGCTGATTTGGTCGCTGGCGCAGTTGTGACCCGTGGCCTTGATCGATGTCTGTTTCTCTATACCAAAGCTGAGTGGCAGAAGCTTGCCGAAACATTGTCGAACTTGCCATTCGCCCAAGCCAATAGCCGTGCGTTTGCGCGTCTTATGTTGGCAGGAGCTATGGATGTTGAGGTCGATAAACAAGGCCGAATAATGTTGCCAGAATATCTGCGCACATTCGGCGGGCTCACGAAAAACATTGTCGTGGCTGGTCTCTATAACCGGCTCGAACTATGGGACAGTGAAGCCTGGAGTGCCTACAAGGCAAAAACAGAAAGTGAGAGTGAAGCAATCGCCGAGCACATGGGAGCCCTAGGGATATAGCTATGCGCCATGTTCCTGTGCTCCTTCGTGAGGTGATTGAAACACTGCGACCCCTCCCAGGGCAGACGTTTGTTGACTGTACACTCGGAGATGCCGGCCACGCCGAAGCCATCCTCGAGGCAACACGCCCAAACGGAACCCTCATCGGTTTTGATGCCGATCCCGAGGCAATTATTCGCGCGAAACGATTTCTTGATCGTTTCGGTGAACGAGTGGTGTATGTCCGTGACAACTTTACCACCATGCCTGAGGCGCTGAACGCGCGGGGGATAAAAAAAGTTCATGGCATCTTGGTTGACCTTGGCTGGTCAACACCACAGTTTGAAGAACGTGGTCGGGGGTTTAGTTTTCAAAAGGGAAACGAACCTCTTGATATGCGGTATTCCGGTGGAAGTGAGCATCATCGTCAAACCGCACGAGATATAGTTAACAGTTTTTCAGAAGAAGAACTGACGCAGATATTTCGTGAGTACGGTGAAGAACAGCTTGCGAAAGAGATCGCGGCCAATATCGTACAAGCACGCGGTGTGAAACCTATAAATACGGTTGGGGATTTGGTAGAAATTGTGTTGCAATCGTATCGTGCCAAATTAAAAACAACGAAAGAAGTGCCGTGGATTGGTGGGTTACACCCAGCCACAAAAGTATTTCAGGCGCTTCGCATTGCCGTAAACACGGAACTTGAGGTGGTACGGCAAATAATTGTGTCAGCACTCCCGTTTTTGGCTGAAGGTGGCAGGCTCGCGATCATTTCGTTTCATTCGCTTGAAGATAGGATTGTCAAGCATCTGTTCAAAGATATGGAACATGAAGGATATTCAATTGTTACCAAAAAACCAATTGAATGCGCAAAAGAAGAATGGGAAAAAAATCCACCATCGCGATCGGCTAAATTACGCGTGATTCAAAAAATATAATATGCCTACATACTTACGCAAAGAGCAAAAGCAACAGGCACGCAACCATATTGTTGGTGCGACAAGTCGTTTGGTGTTGCTTTTTCTTTTTGTTGGACTTGGTATCACGTATGTGGTACAAAATAGTGTCATTTCAACGAAAGGCTACGATATTGATAGTTTGCGCCGCGAAGTGGCCAGTTTAGAAAAAGAAGATCGCGGCAGACAAATTCAAATCGCGGAATATCAATCACTCCAGCGTGTGGCCGCAAAGGTACAAGAACTTGGTATGGTGCCAGCAGGTGACGTGGAGTACCTTCACCCTGTTGGAAGCACCGTGGCGAAACGGTAAGCCATATCTCTCCATATATAAAACATACTCGGGATCATTCGTCCCGGGTTTGTTTTTGTGCTATACTTTAGGCATTAGTTTCGTATCATGCTCATCGTATTCCAAAGACTCTTTATTGACGCACTCCTGCACGTGCTTCTTTTGCCATTGTGGTGGTACACGGTTGGACTTACTCGTTTTGCGAAAAAAGTATTCTCGTGGTTTCGGTTGGGAAACGAATATCTTGTGCCCTTGTTATGGTGGGGGCATTTGTTTGTGCCTATGTTTGGGGCGGTACAGTGGCAAGAACGGTTGATTAGTTTTTTCATGCGTCTTGTAAACGCGCTCATTCGTACCTTTTTACTGGCAGTGTGGGCTGTGATTCTTGTGCTCGTTATTATGGTATGGTGTGTCCTTCCGCTCATCGCAAGTTATCTTATTGCCTCTGCGTTCTTTTTGCCTAAACCAGCAGTATGAAGTTTGTCTCACTCCCACTTGTTCCTGTGACCTGGTGTCCAACGTGTCGTGGAATGGGCGTGGTTGGTATTCGTGCCTGCGGCACCTGCCGTGGTATGTGTCGTGCCGTCGTTTCTGAAAAAGAAATCATCTGTTTTCCGCTGCCGTTCACGGCTCGTTCTGTGCTGACTCGAAAAATGCAGTCAGTACTTTTGCATGCTGAGGCATTTGTGGGGGCTGGCATCACACTTGGTGCCTTAGCACTCTTTGTGTGGTGGCTTATTGCTCACGACGCGTATGTGCTTGCGACCTCACCCGATTTTTGGCTCTCTGGCGCAGTGTTTCCTCGTGTGAGCATGGCGTTTGCGCTTATCGGACTTATGTATGCAATGGGCGCGCGCGGCCGTATGGAGCGGCGAGTGCAGAAGGCGACTGCGATACATAGTGCAGTACTGCGTGACATCTCTTGGAAAGAGATTCATAGCCGATCACGCCGGTATAAGAAGCTATTTACCGAATCTGCTTCTGATGAATCGTTGCGCGTATGTGATAGGGCATACGACATCGCCGCGGGCGCAGGTTCAACCTCTATTACTCCGGCCCATTTTTTTCTTGCGCTTTTGAAATCACCTGATATTGAACAGGTGTTTCTTCGACTTTTATTACCCAAAGGAACACTTGAAGCAAAAATTCGGCAGCTGTTAGGGGAGAAACAAAAAAAACAGGTGGAGCCACTTCTTGAAGACGCGGGAACAAATGTGTTGTATTATGCGTACGTAGAGGCATCAAAGCACCACAGTGGCGTGGTCTTGCCAACCGACATGCTCGCGGCCACACTGATGGTCGAAACGAAACTACAAGAGGTGTTGTTCGACATTGGGGTTGACGCAAACACTATGACGAACGTCATTTCTTGGGCTCGGTTACGCGAGGTTATGCGTGAAGAATATACGCGTTCAAGTAAAGCGGCTATACATGTGAGTAAACACGGTATTGATCGAGCCATGACCGCCGTATCGACGCCATATTTGGCGAGTGTAAGTACCGACCTCACCTTGCGTGGAAAATACCAACAGCTACGTCCGTGTGTTGGACGTGAAGCAGAGGTCGAAGATATTTTTCGTTCAATTCAAAGTGGGAAAGGCGGCGTTCTTCTGGTTGGTGATCATGGGGTAGGGAAAATGAGCATTGTCGAAGGGCTGGTTGACCGTATCATTCGCAATGAGTGTCCACAGTTTTTGCGTGAAAAACGAGTGCTTCTGTTGTCGACCTCAGCCCTTTTGTCGGGGGCAACCATGTCAGAGGCCGAAGCTCGGTTAGCAAAAGTGGTAAAAGAAGCCGCAAAGGCAAAAAATGTTCTTTTAGTGGTGCCAAACATGCACGATCTTACCGCAGCATCGCGTGATAGTGAGGGTCTCGATATTTCTGAAGCGATGGCAGAGTGGATTTCGCGAGGTCTTTTACCGGTTATTGCTACAGCCACACGCGAAGGGTATGAACAACATATTGCTCGTACGCGGCTCATGTCGTCGCTCTCGGTGGTAGCCGTGAACGAGCCTGCCGAAACACAAGCGATTCCTATGCTGGAAGCGCATGTTGGTTCTATTGAATACCGTACCGGCACCTTCATTACATATGAAGCGATTCGTTCGGCGGCAACATCAGCGAGTAAGTTTTTGCATGATCTTCCGCTTCCATCTTCCGCGATCGAGCTTCTCAAAGAGGCTGCGACTCTTGTAGCCCGACAACATGAAAAGGTGCCGTTAGTGCGCAGTACCCATGTGGCGGCTGTTGTGAAACAAAAAACTGGCGTACCAGAAAGCGCGCTTTCGCACGATGAGGCTAAACTTCTTTTATCTTTAGAAGAAGAACTGCATCGTACGATGATTGGTCAGTATGAAGCAGTGAGTGCCGTGTCACAAGCACTTCGTCGCGCGCGTACCTCGCTTGCAAGCGACAAGCGCCCACTCGCCACGTTTTTGTTTCTCGGGCCAACAGGTGTGGGAAAAACCGAACTCGCGAAAACCATTGCTAAGGTATATTTTGGTGGCGAAGAACGGATGCTTCGGTTTGATATGAGCGAATATCAAGACACTCAGGCAGTGTATCGGCTTATTGGAGAACCGGGAAAGCCTGGCACGGGCTTGCTCACCGAAGCAGTGCGAGAAAAACCATTCCGGTTGATTTTGCTTGACGAGTTAGAAAAAGCAGATAAAGGGGTGTTGAACTTGTTTTTGCAAGTGTTTGATGATGGACGGCTCACCGATGGTACTGGTCGGGCGATCGATTTTCGTTCTACCATGATCATTGCTACGTCAAACGCCGGGTCAGCATTTATTAAAGACCATTTAGAAAAAGGGGAAACCGTTGCGACGATTCGCAATGCGCTTATGCATGAAGAATTAAAACAAACATATCGACCTGAGTTTTTAAATCGCTTCGATGGTGTGATTGTGTTTACTCCGTTACAAAAAGATGATATTAGGGCAGTGGCAAAACTCATGATGAACGATGTGGCTACTCGTCTTGATGAGCGTGGTATTGAACTTTCTATCGACGATGGGGCATGGGACGCGCTTATTCAAAAAGGATACGACGCCGAGTTTGGTGCCCGCCCAATGCGCCGTGCCATTCAAGACACGGTGGAAAATGCCATCGCTGAAAAATTATTAGAGGGTACGGTGGAACGCCGCGATACACTTGTGGTACAATCTGACTTGTCGGTACGGGTACAAAAATCTGAGTAAAACAAAAACCATCCGCCCTCCCACCTTTGTATCCATGGTATGTATGGGTATAAAAGTGGTGTGCGGATGGATTTCGATGAGTTTATCCTTTCTACACAACCACGAGCCTGCCGGCTCGTCAGCTCATGTACTCGATGAGCAAGATCGCAAAGACGATCAGTCCGGGAAGGAGCGCGATGATTACCCCGATCGTGGGGCCTTTGATAGTACCCATACTGATATGCTAGCACAGAAACTGCTTTTTGTCAAGAGGTGAGGCAAATAAATTATCTCAATGTAGCAAATTTTTATATATTATGGAAGAAGAAAAAGAAGAAAAAAAAAGACTGACGCCGTTTCATATCGCGCTTTTTCTTATACTCATCGCGGCCGCGGCCATACTTAAAATTCTTGAATTCCGTTATCCAAAGGCCACACTCCGTGTAGGTGATGATACGCTTTCGGTGTTGGTTGCAAATACGCCTTCTCGCCAGTACCAGGGGCTCGGAAATAGAGATTCCATTGCCCCAGAAGACGGTATGCTTTTTCCGTTTTCTGAGCCGGGTCGTCTTGGTTTTGTCATGCGAGGTATGCGCTTTCCAATCGATATTATTTGGCTAAGTAATGGAGTTATTGTTGATATTGCCCCCAATACCCCTCTTGAGCCCGGTGCAAAAGAGGAGGATTTAAAGGTCTATTTCCCTCGTGTGCTCGCTAATACCGTGCTTGAGCTCCCGGCTGGCGAGGCCGAGAAACGAGGGTTTAAGATAGGTGACAAGGTAGAGGTTGTAGATAACTAGGGCACTCCCTCTTGACGAAGGGGAAAAAGCCATGTATACTTCGGCTACCAGTAAACAATTCTTCTTTTATGATTGCCGTTATTGAAACAGGTGGAAAACAATACGTGGTACGCGCGGGCGACACTATTTTTGTTGAAAAACTTGAAAAAAACGTTGGTGACATGGTAAGTTTTAAAGTGCTCATGATTACTGATGAAGATGGCTCAAATGCCAAAGTTGGTATGCCAGAAGTGAGTGGTGCATCAGTGAGTGGCGAAGTGCTCGGTCAAGTTCGCACCAAAAAAATTGATGTCGTGAAATATAAGCGTAAAGTGCGCTACACCAAAGTACATGGTCACCGCCAAGAAAAAACGAAAGTAAAAATTGCTTCAGTGAAATAATCAAAAATCCCCGGCAACGGGGATTTTTGTTTGTGCGATCTATGTTGTTCGGTGTGTGAGCGCGCTCGAGAGTGTCATGTCGTCGGCATACTGCAAATCACTTCCTGTTGGTAAGCCTCGGGCTAAGCGGGAAATTTTCACCGGAAGTTTCAGTGATTTGATGTGCCCTTCAAGATACAACATGGTTGTTTCACCTGGTAGGGTTGGTGAGAGTGCTAAAATCACCTCATGAACTTTACCACCGTGTATTCGTTTTAAAAGAGATGATATTTCTAAGGTGTGAAGGGTGTCGGGGTCATCGCCACGCAAGGTTCCGCGCAGTACATGATATACCCCATGATAGGCGCCTGTTTTATCAATCACTTCTACGTCTTGCGGTTCAGCGACCACGCAAATGGTGCGTTGGTCGCGTTTTCCATCACCACACCGTTCGCAGGGTGACTGTTCGGCGAAGGTGCGGCACTGCTCACAGCTCCGCACGGTGTCCATGAGCGTTTTCAACGCTTGGGTCATTTCGGCGACATCTTTTTTTCCAGCTTTTAGTAAATGAAAAACAAACCGCTCAGCGGTTCGTTTTCCGACCGATGGAAGTCTGGAAAATTCTCGAATAAGGTGTTGAATGGAAGGGGAGTACATACGGCATCGGCACCTGTACCCAAAAGGATATTACGAGGTAAGTC
This sequence comes from uncultured Gammaproteobacteria bacterium, assembly GCA_964646505.1. GTDB lineage: Bacteria > Patescibacteriota > Patescibacteriia > Magasanikbacterales > UBA922 > CAZQXB01. Next base: position 3,274 of record CAZYEQ010000006.1, on the reverse strand, counting down.
CTGGAATGTTTGGCATGCCACCCATGTCTTTCATTTTGGTTGCCATCACGCGCTGTACTTTTTTTAGAGCATCACTGTGCGCTTCCATAATGGCTTTTTGGAGTTTTTCTTTTTTATCAGCGTTCAAAAGTTCAGCATGTACATCAATGGCAGACATTTCTAAGTTGCCATTCATCGTAATGGTAACCCCACCTGAAGAAGCAGTGACACTTTCGGCTCCAAGCATATCTTGGATTTTCTTAGCCTGGTCGCGGAGATCTTTAAACTGTTTTAATTTTTCAAACATATAAATAGCTTAGTAAATTACATTAGAATTTTGGCATGACTGGTCCGGCTGGTTTTGCCTGTGGCACTGGGGCGCTTGGCGCGCTTGTGCCATGCCGTCCGTCGAGGTTGACATAACTTGCGCGTGCCTCGTCAAAGAAGAGGCGTACAACTCCAGTAGGGCCGTTACGGTGTTTCGCGATATGGATTTCCCCAATATGGCGTTCATCGGGTGGAATTTCCTCGAGACGATAGTTTTTATCAGCCGATTTGCGGTAGATAAACATCACCACGTCAGCATCCTGCTCAATACTACCAGAGTCACGCAAATGTGACAACTTAGGAATAGCAGGTTTGGTTTGTTCCACACTTCGTGATAACTGCGATAAGGCAATCACCGGAATATTGAGCTCACGCGCAATTCCTTTAAGTCCACGGCTCATTTCGGCTACTTCTTGCACACGATTATCACCTTTCGTTTTACGATGCGATTCCATGAGCTGCAGATAGTCAACGATCATAAGCCCAAGCCCGTGTTCAGCCTGTAAGCGGCGGGCTTTGGTGCGAATTTGCATCACATTATTTCCTGGTGTGTCGTCGATAAAAATCGGTGCGTCTGAAAGCACGCCCATGGCACGACCAATGCGCGGAAAGTCATCGCTGTTTGGACTATCCGACAAGTTACCTGTACGCATTTTCCATAAGTCAACGCCGGCCTCAGCACAAAGCATACGGTCAACCAGCTGTTCTTTACTCATTTCTAAAGAAAAGATACCGACAGGGACACGAGCTTTGACTGCCGCAAAGCGCGCAATATCAAGCGCAAACGAGGTTTTACCCACCGACGGCCGAGCGGCCAAAATAATCAAGTCAGATTTTTGAAATCCTGCTAAAAGAGAATCGAGGTCTCGATACCCACTCGGGGTGCCACGTAGTTTTCCTTTTTCACGGTGGAGCTCGTCAATGCGATCAAACGCCTCATGAAGCACGGTTTTAATGCCGGTAAATGTTTGCTTTAAATGCTTTTGACTTACGCCATAAATATGTTGTTGCGCGGCATCAAGGAGGCCCGACAGGTCTTCGCCTTCTTCAAATGAGAGTTTGGTAATTTCATGCGCCGCGGTTTGAAGTTTACGCAGAGTGGCCTTGTGTCGAATAATTGAGGCGTACTGTTTGATATGCGAGGCGGTTGGGACACTATTTGAAATTGACACGAGATACGGGCGGCCACCGATTAAATCAAGTTGTTTGCGTTCATCTAAGCGGCTTGAAACGGTGAGAAGGTCAATCGGTTCATTCTTGCTGTAGAGTTCTAAAATCACCTGATAAATAAGCCCGTGCGCGTTTTTGTAAAAATCCGTTTCATCAATTTCAGCTGCCACCTTTAGCATGGCTTCTTTATCAATCAAAAGCGACCCCAAAAGTGACATTTCGGCTTCAAGATTATGAGGGGGGATTCGTTCAATTTCTCCAAGAGTGGTCGCCATACAGAACCTATCTCAAATATAATTCATGGCTCATTTTTAGCCGGTTTCGGCCGCAAAAGGCCATACTTTCGTCGTCATAACACCATTATGCCTTCTCAATTCTGTCCTTTTTCGCTCAAAACCTGCTTGAAAACTGACTCAAAATGATATTTGAGATAGGTTTTACGCTCTAAAGTGGGGGTATCATATCCCAGCCATTCAGGGCTGACAACCATAAAAAGAGGATAGAGTGTGGACTGCCTGGGGATGTTGACCAAGCCCCTCTGGTTTGAGACTATATAAGCACGAAATCTATGAAAATTCTCATTATAAATCACCTCTATCCGCCCGATGTACAGGGAGGAGCTGAGACGGTCGTATACGCTCGGGCACAGGCCCTACAGAAGGCTGGGCATGAGGTGATGGTGCTCACGACCCGCCCTTATACTGGCCTCGGCTCGCTTAAGTTAGAGAAAACGGTGGAAGATGGGGTGGTGGTATATCGTTTTTTTCCTTTAAACCTTGGTTCATACCAGAATCTAGCCACCTACGGCGTTCTTCGACGTGCGTTTTGGTTTATGGTGGCGTTATGGGGAAGACCAGGTGTAAAAGCGGCCAAGAACGTAATTCAGGAAATAAACCCTGATATGATTGAAACGCATAACTTGTTTGCGCTTGGGTTTGGCATTCCTCGCACCATTCAGAACATGAAGAAAGAGCATCGCGTGGTGTTGCATGATGTGCAACTCGTAGAACCAAGCGGGATTCTTTCGTGGAATCATCATCGTGACTCACTGGTACAAAGTGTATACGCAGCAATGATGCGTTCACGATTCGGTAAACCAACCGTTGTCGAAACACCATCATTATTTTTACAAGAATTTTATCAGTCTCGTGGGTTTTTTCGTACATCGCGCTGGCAAGTGGTTCGCCCGAGTGCGGTTTCAAACACCGATGTGAAACCTGCGATTGGCAAGTTTTTGTTTGCTGGCTCGCTCGTGATGCATAAGGGGCTAGAGTGTTTGCAGACTGCTTGGGAATTGTATGGCAATGCACGTGCGCACTTGTCGATTGTCGGCAAAGGGCCACTTCTTGAAGAATTGAAAATTTGGGCTGCAACACAAAGCAATGTCACGGTGCATGGACCGTTATATAACGAGGATTTAAAAGAAGCCTATCGCAGTGCTGACACACTATTATTTCCATCTATTTGTTTAGAAAATTATCCGAAAGGCAAATCAGGATAGTAAATACATGGATAGATGTTTTAAAGTTAGAACCCTTCAAACACAGGAGCAAAACTTAGAGATGGCACGCAATT
>CAZYEQ010000006.1:0-213 GCA_964646505.1 uncultured Gammaproteobacteria bacterium | reverse complement strand
ACCGTGATTGGCGAAGCACGTGCGGCCGGATTATATGTTATTGCGAGTGATACGGGTGGAACCAAAGAAACGTTTGTGAAAGAAAAAGAAGGGGTACTCGTTGAACCTGGGAATATTGAGGTGTGGATACGGGCGTTGAAGAAACGGTTTTAATTCCATCTTGGATAATTGGTGTATGCGTACATATAAAATAAGTCTCTGGCCGCCGTTTAT
>CAZYEQ010000005.1:25808-33549 GCA_964646505.1 uncultured Gammaproteobacteria bacterium | reverse complement strand
GTTCCGTACACAAAAAAAAGAAAATCTACGGGATATGGTGCAACCTTCCACCGAAGCACCTGCGCAAGAATGCGCACCAATCGGTTATTGCTACCGGTTGTGAGAGACCCTCGAAGGGGTCGAGATGTAATGAGCGCACGATCGTTATTCATCGCGATCCCTCCTTTACAGACGTATAGACCTGCAGAACAAAGACAAGAACTATTCTTATCTTTGAAACCAAAGACCTACTACTCTTTTATCAAACATCACGAAATCGTCCTAAAACAATATCGAATGCTTGGAAAATTGCCTGCAGTGTCTCTTTTGATAATTCACCCTTTTTCGTAATCATGAGTCTTCGATCAATCGTATCCACATGATGAAGAGCACACACACCATCTTTTTGCAAACCCGACTCCTGTTTTTTGACGGACACCTCGGTCACAACTCCATCATCCTGTCGACCAAGTTCAATATGGGCACACATCACAGTTGGAAGCCCTTCATTGAGCACACTATCCTGAATCACGACAACCGGAAGTAATTCTCCTGGTTTTTTTTCGTAAAGAAAAACATCGCCGCGACGAATTCGTCCACAGTACATGTTGTCCACATTAACGTCATGATGTGTGTGCATACCTCCTTTTATTATGCATTGATAAGTGTTTCAATGTCTTTTAATTGGATATCGCCCACCTCCACTCCTATTCGTAAATGATTCAAACATGCTTCAACCTGATCTTCTTTCGTGAGTTGCAAAATATCCTGTAGAAACTCTTTTCCTAATTCATTTACTAAATAAGAGTAAATATGTTCGATGGTTCGCGAATTTTTTTTACACGCTTCGCGCACTCGTGCCTCCACCTCCTTGGGGAAGGACTCATTCATACCGAGTTAATATATTATTGTCTTTTTTTATGTACCATACGGAGTGCGTCTTCGATATTTTTTACCTCCTCATTGTGGCGGTGTGAACGGATACACTCTTCCACAAAATCACTGCGTTTCCCGTGAGGGAACGCTTTACGAAAATACTGTGCCACACTTCGAGGCAGTTTTATCGTGACGCGTTCTACGGGTTCTTTTTTTGATTTTGGCATAAATATAGACTACCGAGAGTATACACCCAACAAGGTGCACTGTAAAGATTTATGGGGATAATCTCACATCGCCTCCACTGTTTCAATACCGAGAATATGAAGTCCCCGTATCATCACACCCTCCACAGCCTTAATAAGCTCAAGACGAAATTGATTTACTTTTCCTGTCTCATCTACAACCTGTGCTTCATGGTAGAAAGTATTAAAAGCTTGCGCGAGCGTAAATAAATATTTGGCAATATGCGATGGGTCAAGATCAGCAAGGGCATTCGCGGTTACCGTTGGGTAGCTTGCAAGTTCAAGAAGAAGGTTTTTTTCAGCAGAAAGAATGTCGGTTGGTGTACCCATTGCTTTCCCTTCGGCTTTTTTCTGAATGCTTTTAATACGAGCAACAATATAAAGAAGATATGGACCACTATCGCCTGATACACTCACTGATTCCTCCATATCAAAGGCCACATCTTGAGATACATTAGCACGAAGCATGGCGTATTTGAGCGCAGCCATTGACACCGCGTGATGCGACGCCTTTTGTATGTCTTTATTTTTCATCGCTTCCGCTTCGGCCATTTGTGTACCAACGGCTTCTTCAACCGCGGCTATGAGTGCGTCACCGGTAATAATATTCCCCGTACGAGAACTCATTTTTTTATCGCCCTTAAGTTGCAGATACCCGCCGATAAGGTGTGATTCTTTACCCGCCCCAACCACACCCATGGTTTCCATGGCTTTAAATACCACCTTAAAATATTCGGTCTGATCCTTTCCGACCACATGAATTACCTGTTCTGGTTGAGGCGTTTCGTTAAAGTACATTTCTGAACGCGCCAAATCTTTGGCTTCGTAGGTAGGGTGGCCTTTGCTGTTAATAAACACACGGTCGTGCAACCCATACTCACTTCCAGGAAAAATAATCGCACCCTCGCTTTTACGAAACACGCCTTTTTTCGTGAATTCATCTACAATCGCAATTCCCCGTTTATACATTTGTGATTCAAAATAATACCCATCATACTTCGTACCAAGTTTTTGATACATCTCTTCTAAGTACTCCAAACTCCATTGTCGCGCTTCTTCGTACACTGCGGTCACCTTTTCGTTTGATGCATCGTAAATATAGTCGTTATACACCACAACTTCCTCTTTTTCTTTATCACCCTTTTCGTAGTGCTTCGCCCCATGCGCGTAGGCTTTGTTAAGAAAATCCACCCGTTGCGCTACAGGAAGCTCACGAGCGGCCTCAAATTCCGGAAACCAATCCATAATTCCCCACATGGCTTTACCAATGTGCATCCCAACATCACCTTGGTAGGTAATGCGTTTTACCTTGTATCCACTATTTTCCATGAGACGTGCGACTGCCTCGCCGGTGATGAGATTTTTTAAATGCCCCAAGTGCATGGCTTTGAGAACGTTCAAACAGCCATATTCCACAAAAATGTATTTTCCTTTTCCTGCATTATGAAATCCATATTGGTATTTTTTGTCATTAACTTCTTTTAAAACCAGTTCTGCTAATTTATTTTCGTCTAAATGAATATTTATATAAGGACCAGTTGCTTTGGCTTTTTTAAACCCAAAAGGTGTAAGTTCATCCCTACATTCATTTAAAAAAAAGCTTATGCTATTAGCTACTAGGACATTTCCGTGTTGCGGTTCATTTTTATTTTTCAACAAAAAACAAGGAATGGCAATATCTCCTAAATCATCGTAAGGAAATTTTTTCGGCACAGGTTTAAACTCAATTTTTCCCTCGTATCCTGCCGAAATAATGGATACAATTTTACTTTTTAGATCATCTAACATATTACTTTATTTTGACGAAAAATCGTTTCCCTTTTTGCACAATATCGCCAGATTTTACACTTGTTTCAAGACCAACTTTTTCTTCATTTACTTTTACTCCCCCACCTTCTATGTCGCGCTTGGCTTCGCCACGGCTTTTCGCAAACCCAGCCTCCACAAGCACTGTCACGATATCATTCGCTGTTGGCGCAAGGTCTGGCATATCAGTTGGTGTTTGTTTTTTGGCAAACGTATCAATAAAAAATTGTTCAGCAGCACTTGCTTCTTCTGCGCCGTGGTACATACGCACCAATTCTTTTCCAAGCTTCATTTTAAAATCACGCGGATTCGCACCGTCATCCATCGCTTTTTTCCACGCCTGCACCTCAGCCAAAGGCAAACGTGTCGTCATTTCGCCGTACGTGACAATCAAATTGTCGGGAATCGTCATGGCTTTGCCGTACATGTCGTTTGGAGAATCTGTGAGGTTGATTGTGTTTCCCCAACTTGAACTCATTTTACGACCATCTGTGCCAAGAATAAGCGGATTTGTAATAATATCTTGTGGCTCTTGCCCGTACGCTGCTTGGAGCGTTCTCCCAGCGAGTAAATTAAACCGCTGATCAGTTCCCCCTACTTCCACATCGGCTTTAACAACCACAGAATCATACCCTTGCATAAGTGGGTAGAGCATTTCACGAAGCGAGACACGCTTATTGGCCTCTAAACGACGAAAAATATTATCGCGAGCAATAAATTCGGCCACAGAAAATGAATCAGCCTGACGGCAAATGTCGGCATAAGTCAGGTTTGCAAGGCCAGTACTATTATAGTGCACTTCGCACTTATCCATATCTAAAATTTTTCCAGCCTGCTCGGCATATGTTTTCATGTTTGATTCAACCACCTCGCGCGTAAGCATGGGGCGCTCTGTTTCTTTGTCAGAGGTGTCACCAATAACGCCAGTAAAGTCGCCAATGATAAACACGATCTGGTGCCCGAGTTCTTGAAAATCACGGAGTTTAAGGAGTGGAATCGAGCGACCTAAATGAAGGTTTGGACTTGTTGGATCGGTCCCAAGTTTAATACGAAGTTTTTCACCACTACGTAAGCGTTTTTCGAGATGTGCTTTATCGATCACCTCGTCCACGCCACGCGTAAGGAGCTCTGTTATAGCATCAGGCATATTAGAATGAGTTGAGTTGTTGAGTAAGTTTTGTAAGTTTTTCTTCGGCTTCTACGAGCTTTGCTTTTTCAGCATCAATCACAGCTGGCGGAGCTTTAGCCACAAAACCTTCGTTAGAAAGTTTTGCGGTGAGTGTTTTAATATACGGTGCAACCGAATCAATTTCCTTTTGAATGCGGGCTTTTTCTTTTTCTGTATCAACTTGCCCTTTAACTGACAAAGCAACGGTGCCAACAGATGCAACAACTGCACTCACCATACCCTCTTCTATGGTGTCACCTATGTGAACTTCTGTCACCCCAGCCAAACGAGAGATATGCGGAAGGTAGATTTTAAGTTCTTCTTGTTTCTTTGCTTCAAGCACGAGAAGTGCATGATCGGCTTTGGCAATACGATAATCTGATTTGAGTTGACGAATCGCGAGAACGATGTTCTGCACATCAGCAATGACACTCTTTTCGCCCTTTGTTCCTCCGTATACTTGTGGCCATGGCGCGACCATAATATACGCGCGTTCGCCATACAGTTCTTGCCAAATCGTTTCGGTGACAAATGGCATGTATGGGTGCCACAGTTTAAGAAGCGTATGCAAAAGATACATGTACATGTCATCTTTTTTGCCTTCGAGTTTGGCGAGTTCCAAATACCAATCAGCAATCGTGTCATACGTAAACGTACGAAGGAGTTCACCGGCTGCTGAGTAGTCAAATGACTCAAGAAGACTCGTATAGCGTTCGATCGTTGCATCAAGTTCTTGAAGCACCCACGTATCAGTTTCGGTTTGTGCGGCTGGACGCATGGCGTTCGGATTTGGTTCATCGATATTGAGTAACATAAACCGGGCCATGTTCCAAATTTTATTGGTGAAATTACGGAAGCCGGCAATTTTTTCTTCCGAGAGTTTGAGATCGTTTCCTGGCGTATTGCCAAGCACAAGCGAAAGACGCGTCGCGTCAGTTCCATACTTTTCGATCATGTCGAGCGGGTTAATGATGTTCCCGAGTGATTTACTCATTTTTCTCCCTTCAGCATCACGCACCAAGCCGTGCAAGTACACGGTATGAAATGGAACATCACCGAGTGTATAGGTCGTCATGAGAATCATGCGAGCAACCCAGAACGGCAAAATATCATAGCCCGTTTCAAGTACTGAGGTTGGGTGAAATGTCTGTAAGTCAGTTGACTGTTTATTTCCCGCATCAAACGTACGAATATCATCAGTTGCGCGTCCTTGAATAAGGCCGAACTCTGGAGTATAGTCGCTCGTCCCAAACTGTTTCAGTGCCGAAAGGGTGTCACCGTGCGACACCACCATGATTTCTTTCCCACGATACGTGTGAAGCGTTTCGGTCAAAAATTCTTCGGTGCGTCCATGGAGTGAGGTGTATGACTCAATCGCATACGGTGTTTTTACCATCCACCCATGGTCAGCCCGGGCTTTTTCGAGTTCGGCTTCAGTGGCACCATTTAATTCCCCTACCCCAACTTCACGGAGACGATTATCGAATGTAAGTGGTACACCAAGCTCTTTTGCAAGAATTTCGGCGGTTTGTTTGGTACGCAAAATCGGTGACGCAATAATGTGTTCAATCTTTTTTCCTATTTTTAGTTTGGCGGCAAGTTCTTTTACTTGTGTTTCACCTTTTTTAGTCAAAGGAAACGCGCTGCCTTCGTCATCACTCAAAATTTGATCGAGATTATTTTCCGCTTCTCCATGGCGCACAAAATGAACAGTGGTAAGTGGCCAGCCGAGCGTGGAAAATGTCCAAAGCCCTGAAGAAAACCAGGTATCGAGCGTATCAGGGTCTTGCGCCCACCCTTCGCCCTGTGGTGCTTCGACCCCACAATATAATTCTTCACCCTTATACCACACAGGAATCTGGTGCCCATACCAAATTTGGCGACTAATACACCAGTCGCGTAAATTATCGATCCAGTAAAAATATGTTTTTTGAAATCGTTCTGGAATAATGTTGATAGCCCCTTGGCGCACCACGGTTTGCATGAGTTGCTTTAAGGTAACCATGTCACCTTCTTTGACGGTTGGAATGGTTGAAGGTCCCATGCGAAATGATTTATTAACATCAATAAACCATTGCACTTTTGGTAACGGTTCAACCACATCACCAAAGCGATCAGAGGTGCCGGCACTTTGGGTAATGTCTTCTTCGTTTGTTAGAAGTTCTTGCTCTCGAAGCCATGCAACCACCTTTTCTCTTGCTTCAAGGACAGTCAACCCCTGGTAGGTTTTCCCTGCTTCTTTTGTCATGCACCCATCTTCACCAATAACTGGAACAAGCTCAATCGGATTACCTTCGCGTTTAGCTTTTTGGTACATGTCAAAGTCGATCATGCTGTGCGCTGGTGTGACACCAAGCGCGCCTGTACCAAAGGCGTCATCAACTTCTGTGCTTCCAATAACCTTAAGAGTGAGAGTATGGCCCTTCTCTCCAAAATTTGAAATCGTAAACGTTTGACCAATATACTCTTTCCATTTTCCTTCAGGATGAACCGCAATTGCCGTGTCACCGAGTTTGGTTTCAGGACGAGTAGTGGAAATAGCGATCGGACATTCAGGCCCATAGATGAAAGTGTAGAGTTTTGCTGCGCGATCAACATACACAAGCTCATCATCGCTACAGGTTGATTGGCCTTTCACTGACCAGTTCACCACACGGTATCCCCGATAAATTAGACCGTCATCGTACATTTTTTTGAAGACAGTGCGAACGGCCAAATTACGTGATTCATCAAGCGTAAACGCCTCACGTGACCAATCAAGTGATGAACCCATTTTTTTACACTGGTTCACAATCGTATCGTGTGAGGCTTGAGCGAATGCGCGCACGCGAGCCAAAAATGGTTCACGACCAAGTTCTTCTTTTGGTTTTTTCATTCCTTCCTCTTTAATAAGAAGGCTCTCTACTTTTGATTCGGTTGCAACAGCTGCGTGGTCTGTGCCTGGAAGCCACAGGGTCTTGTCCCCTTTCATGCGGTGGTAGCGCACCATAATGTCTTCAATCGCAAGCATGGACGCATGCCCCATATGAAGCGTTCCGGTTACGTTTGGTGGTGGCAGTACGACAGTAAATGGCTTTGCATCGGCCTTTGTCACTCCTTTTTCTACACACACATCAGGATTAAAAAAACCGCTCTCTTCCCAACGTTGTAAAATAGCATCTTCGTATTGTTTGGCCTCAAAGGCTTTTGGCAGTTCTTTCATAGTTTTCTTATTGTATATAATGAGTGGTAAAAAAGCAACTTTTTTGCTGTAGTAAGGCATTTTTCTTATACACACACCTCATATTTGGCTCTATTGACAAAAAAAGCTACAATGCGTATACTTTTGTGTTAGGGTTTATCACTTTTTTCATGCCCGCTCGCGTTGAGTTGGCAGGTTGAGGTGAAAAACCTCGAAGGGAGGACGCAATGACGATCGGGTACTTGCCCGACGGAACCATGATGGTCGTGATCGGAGCGACCAGCTACACCCTTAGCCCCCAGCAAGCCAAACGCCTCAAGGCGCTCTGGTGCGCAATCGGCATCTGAGGAGACTGATGCCGAGACAGACCGGCGCGGCGGATTGATTAACCTTAATTCGCCGCACCAAAATTTCCCCACTAGGAGGTTCACGTGCGTGCAATCTTTTGGCCCGTCATTTGTCCAGGATGTATGGTTATCTGTGCCT
>CAZYEQ010000005.1:0-25798 GCA_964646505.1 uncultured Gammaproteobacteria bacterium | reverse complement strand
CCTTCTAGGTATTGACACGATACCCATTCGCTGGTGCGGAACTGTTTTTGCCGGACGACTCCTTATCGTCGGAGCGTCATACGCCATGTCCACAGGTCTTTTCTATGTATTCAGTTACCAGAGCGACCGAGATAGGCTCACACATCGAAGAGCCAGACGAACTCCCCTTACCTGAAAAGATACCAACCGGAGTAACAATCACCCAAACAAAAAAGGAGGGTGTTCATCCTGGAGGCGAACACCAAATGAATTCGCAATCAGGATGAGCAAGTATGGCAATCTCTCTCTACGAACAAGCACAACATGTATTAGACAAAGCCACCCGGCTTCTTATTGTGTTTCATGGCAGTCGTGGAGGTGACGCTATCGGAAGTGCTCTTGCACTCGCCGATTTTTTTTCTGCCGAAAACCGCCATATTGATATGGTTGGCGTTGGCACCGAAAATACCCTTGATCAATTTCGGTTTTTATCTAACATCGAAAACATCCAACACAAACTTAAACCACAGCAAAAATGTGTTATTTCCGTTGGAATTAAAAACAGAGGCGTAAAAGATTTAAGCTACACCGTCAAAGACGACACGCTTCGTATTACCCTTACTCCCGAGCAAGGCCGTATCGATCACCATGATATGAGCATTCAAGAATCACCATTTGTATACGACGCTATTATTGTTCTTGGGGTTACAAAACTCGCCGACCTTGGCGACACCTATCTGAACAATACTACCTTATTTTCGACCGTGCCAACCATTGCGATTGACCATGAAAGTACCCACGAACGATATGGGCATATTAATATTGTTTCGGTCACAAAACATACCCTTGCGGAAGTATGTTTTGACCTCTGCGCGGCAGTGAACGACGCACGCGTCCACGGCTCAATCGCCCACACGCTTTTAACCGGAATTATCGCGGCCACTAAAAGTTTTAAAAATGATTCCATGGCCCCTGAAACACTTAAAATTGCCGGGGAACTTATGGAGCGTGGCGCTAACCGAGCTGAGATTGTCCGTCATCTTTTTTATACCCGAGGTGTAGGTACACTCAAATTATGGGGTTCCATTTTGTCACACCTTACCCACCGACCCGAGCTTGGGCTCATGACAAGCAGTGTCACACGCGACGACTTACTACGCAGCCACGGAACAGTGGCTCACGCCCTTGAAAGTATTGATGAACTCATTGCAAATGCACCCGAGGCCAAGCGCATTCTTCTTTTTGTCGAAGACCCAAAACTACCTGACCACGTACACGTCACACTCAAAACAACAAAACAACACGATGACGCGCTTCACATACTTGCCCCATTTCACCCGAAAGGAAACAGCTCGGAAGCACACGTTACCCTACTCGCAAGCTTGCCCGACAGCGAAACAACAATTCTATCCCACCTTGAAACACACCCTCTCCCCTAAGAGAGTGTTTTTTTATATAAGCGGTCGACCTGTCATTTCTTTCGGCTGAGGAATGCCTAAAATAGAAAGCATGGTTGGCGCAACGTCGGACAAAATACCGACCGGTGGCAGCAGGCTTAAATCACCATCAACCGGGTCGCCCGCTGGCCCAGCTTGGCCACGGTACGCATGACCAATAATCATAAACGGCACAGGGTTTGTGCTGTGCTCTTTATCCATAACACTCGTTTGCAAATTAAGTGTTTCTTCAGCATTACCATGATCAGCTGTGATAAGAAATACCCCGTCTTTCGCCAACACATGGTCGGCAATAGACCCAAGTGCCTTATCAACGGCCTCGCATGCCTTTACTGTTGCTTCAAATGACCCTGTGTGACCTACCATGTCGGCATTCGCAAAATTACAAATAATCACATCGTATTCACCACCCTCAACAGCGCTCACAACTGTTTTAGCAATGTCTGGAGCCGACATTTCTGGCGCTTGATCGTACGATGCCACCTTCGGTGACGGAATAATTTCTCGAGATTCACCTGGAAATGGTTCTTCAACCGTACCATTTAAAAAAAATGTCACGTGAGCATATTTTTCTGTTTCCGCGACATGGAGTTGAGTTAAGCCCGCATTACTGATGGCTTCTGCTAATGAACCTGGGATAACCTGTGGCGGATACGCCACGGTAACCGGTATTTCTTTTTCGTATTCCGTCATGGTGACAAAAAAAAGGTCTTCAATATACGTGCGTTCAAATTTGGCGAAACTTGGCAACACAAACGCTTTGGTTATTTCACGTGCACGGTCAGGACGAAAATTAAAAAAAATCATCGCATCGTGTGGTGCCACAACTCCCGCAGGATGTCCCTTTCCGATCACCACAGGTACGAATTCCTCATCAAAAACACCTCTTGCATATGAGTTCTCAATAGCCTGAAGCGCACTTGCATAAAGCTGACCTTTTCCTTCGGCTATAGCACGATATACCGGCTCTACGCGTTCCCACCGGTTATCACGATCCATCGCATATAGCCGCCCTGACACGCTCGCAATTTTACCAACCCCTATTTTTTTCATTTCACCCTCAAGTCTCGCCACAAACTCTTTTCCCCCATTGTACACTGTATCTCGTCCGTCTAAAAAAACATGCACGAACACCTCTTTAATTTTTTGTTCTTTCGCGAATTTAAGAAGTGCCACACAGTGCTCGTCACTCGCATGTACGTTGCCCGGACTCACAAGACCCATAATATGCAGAGCACTCTTGCGCTCTTTGACATGATTTGCAGCACCAAGAAACGCGGTATTTTTGAAGAAAGATCCGTCCAAAATATGTTTTTGAATGCGCGGAAATGTCTGGTAATACACCCTCCCGGCTCCGATGTTCAAATGCCCTACTTCAGAATTTCCCATTTCCCCAAACGAAAGACCCACCTCAGTCCCTGAAGCAAACAGGGACATGACCGGGTACTCGCGGATAAAGCGTCCGATATGTGGAAGTGACGCCCGAGTAATGGCATTGCCCGGCGCGTCTGGTGCAACACCCCAGCCATCTAAAATTGCGAGAACGACTGGTTTTGGTCGTGCCATACTAATTAAACAATGATTTCCCCGTCATTTCTGTGGGAATACGTAAACCCATCATCTCAAGAAGAGTCGGGGCCACATCTGATAACCCCCCTTTATGAATCATACCTGGCGCGTATCCTTCACCGATGATAATGCATGGTACTGGATTGTCCGTATGCTCAGTTCGAATATCTCCAGTTTGCGTATTGATCATTTCTTCTGCGTTACCATGGTCCGCTACAATCATTACCTGACCACCAATCTCTAAAACGGTATCAACAATATGTTTTACTGATTCATCAAGAATACGTACGGCCGTTTCCGCTGCTTTAAAATTACCTGTGTGGCCAACCATATCAGCGTTGGGAAAATTGGTGCACACAAAATCATAGATATTCTCTCTAAACACTTCACTGATACGATCGGCCATCACTTCAGCGTTCATCTCTGGCAAATCAGCGTACGATTGTATAGGCGCGGAACTGATGAGCTCACGACTTTCTCCATTTATTGGCTCCGCATAGCCTCCATTAATAAAATAGGTGATATGGGCGTATTTTTCTGTTTCAGATATAAACAGCTGCCGATATGATTCCCCTATTGCCGACGCGAGAGCGTGTGGTACATCTGGACTCGGAAACGCAGTGAATACACCTGGCAAGTCGGGTCCAAAATCAGTCATTGCGACAAACCGAATGTTTTTCGGAAACCGCGCGCGACGAAATGCTCCAGCATTTTTTTCAACAAAATCCTCTTGAACAAATGCCTTGGTAAGTTGTCGGGCACGATCACTACGGGCATTTATAAAAAAAATCGCGTCATTATCTTCTACTGTTGCGAGAGCGTGGCCAACATCATCGACAATTACAGTTGGCGCAATGTATTCATCGGTCTCACCACGACTATACGCCATCATTACCGCCTCCTCTGCTGTTTTTGCGGTAAAACTTCCTTTTCCAAGGACAATAGTGTCGTATGCTTCTTTTGTACGAGACCACGTTTTATTTCGATCCATTCCGTAGTACCTTCCCATAATGGTTGCGATTCTCTGCCCTCCAAACATACGCTCACGTAAGGCGTGCAAAAAAACTGGAGCGCTATGCACTGGACTGTCTCGTCCATCCGTAAATAAGTGAATATAGACATCTTTTACTTTTTCGCGATGAAGGTACTCGAGTGTTGCGTATAGATGCTCTGGGTGGGCGTGCGCGCTTTGTCCGTCAGTTAAGAGCCCGAAGACATGAGCAGCTGTTTTATATTTTTTAATATGATATACTGCCTGCTTCAAAGCTTCATTTTTAAAAAAAGTACCGTCGTTAATAGCTTCAGAAATACGCACCAGATCTTGAAGGACAACTCTACCCGTGCCAATCGTCAAATGACCTGCCTCAGAATTGCCTTTTTGACGGGGAAATAGGCCGACTGCGCTTCCCGTAGTATTTAGTTCTGTCGAGGCATATTTTGTCATATAAGAAAAAATATGTGGCGCGGTGTCAGGACGAATTGCATTTCCTATTTGCCCTGCTGGAGCAAGACCAAACCCATCGAGAATAATAAGGGCAGTTTTTCGAACAGATGACGTATGTATCATAGAGTGATATGGTCACATTATATCGTAGAGCCACACCTCGCGCAACCAAAAACGACCTTTCTGGTCGTTTTTAGAAAATCAGACAAAGAGTGTTCTATCTACTACGATTAAGTGAATTTAGAAGTGCTCTTGTCTGTGGCCCCGCGTACCCTACGGGGCTAATATTATTCGCACGTTGGAATGCCTGAAGCGCGGAACGTGTTGCTGATCCGAAATTACCATTTGCCTCAACTGTATTTGGGAAAAAACCAAGTTCACGTAACAACACTTGTAACCGGAGAATAGTTTCACCATTCATACCAAACCTTAGAAGGCTATCAAATACAGGCTTCTCTGCCTCTTGTTTTACGCTCTGAAGACTGTTTGATGAATCAGGAATATGTTGCAATACCGATCGAGTGACAACTTGGATGTCTGACCACTTATACCCCAAATCGGTAAACATTTTTTCGCTTGTAATCCACCGTTTTTCTCCACCTATAACCTCAAAAACACGCGGGTCATCATCTGTTTTATATAACGTTACTTGTTTTGACAATGGAGGAATATCCGTGTGTTGTGATTTTGTATGATCATGGTACACAACCTCTTGTGTCACCACCTTTGATGGCACACCCTGAGAGTTATAGAAAAGAATATATATAGTATGATTACCTGTCTCACAAAGAGTAAGTCCTTCGCAAATATCCCAATTGATATTATCGGTGTATGGCTGTTGCACAGAGCCTCTAAACTCTTTATTGTTAGAAAGAGCCATTCGCACTGCCCCCTGTACAGCAAAACGTAATTGTGCTTTTTCTGAAGATGCTTCTACTGTATTACCAATGGTACTTTGATTTGAAGAGGTTGAACCTTCTCCGGTAGAGGTTTGCTGCGAAACTGTTGGTGGCGGCGTAGAAAACGATGACACACCACTTCCGGAAGAACTGGATGAAGACGACGAAGAGTTTGAAGAAGCCTGACTCGTGTCATTGTCAGTAATTGAAACGGTTACATTTGACACTGAAATGGCATCATACATTGTGTCCGCTGAAGTAACGGTATGTGCGATAGTCGTTGAATGCGACCCTTCAACTGAAGAATCGTCAACAGCCGTTACCGCAACAGTTTGAGGCACATTCCAGGTTGATGTCGTGAATATAATGGTTGTGGTTGATAGTGTTATTTGCCCGCTTGTTGAGGTGACGGCGATTGAAACTGTCGTCGAAGGCTGACTCCCTAACACAAGAGTATACGAACTCGTGGTACCCCCCTCCGTTACACTCATTGATGTCGAACCAACCGTAACTCCAGCAGATTCATTATCAGTAATCGTAAACGTAAACGTGCTCGTTGAACCAAGAAGGCCTCCTACGGCACTCGACAAAGTAATAATAATTGTTTCACTTGCCTCTGCCACCGAATCATCAACCAGACCAAGAGAAATACTCGTTGTTGTACCCCCCGAAACAATTGATGCTGTACCGGTGGTGAATGTGTAATCTGACGTCGTGGCTGTACCACCCGTAATCGCATAATTAACGGTTACCGTACTCGATGAAACACCGTCAAGTTGGATAATGATAGTGCTCGTGCCACTATTTTCACTTGCCGAGCCAGTACTTGATGCAAACGCTATTGTAGATGTAGTTACAATTGTAACATCTGAGAGCTCCACCTGCTGTGTCCCATCAGACACCAAAAATGCTCTGAAATAGAATGCGCCAGTTCCCACATCACTATCAAGTTGCAAAATATTTGAGTTTACCTCAGAAACGGTGTTTGTGTGCGTAGGATACCCGGCACTCGCAGTAACCCAGCTTGACCCGTTCCAGTAATACCATGTTGAGGTGTTTCCGACAGCCACCTGGTACTCAACAGTACCTTGATTTCCGACACCAAGAGTATGGGTAAAAGCTGAAATATTATTAAAACTAAAACCCGTATTATTGACAATGGTCGGTGATGATGTCGAATACGATGCACCACCTGACGCTGTCGTTGTGACACTCAATAGCGCTGAGGAAGGGAGTGTTGAGGTGGTGTCAAAAAAAGCACGATATTGAAAATAACGATTACTTGACAAACCTGTCAGTGTTTTTGACGGTAACCCAACCGTCGTTGTGGTTGATTCCGTATAGTACGAGGATGACGTTCCATCCGGACCAACAAAAGTTTCGCCACTGCAGGCGTTATCATCACACGATCGCACCTGAAAACGTAAGCGCTGTGCCCCGCGTCGATACAAGCTCTGTACCGTAGCGAGAGAAAGAGGTTCTGAAAAAACAGCAACCTCGTCCACATACCCTTCAAAAAATAAACTTGGACTGGCATTAATAACACCACCGATCGCTACATTATCTCGCCCGGTTGCACCGGACCCATTTGCATCCGCAAACCAGTCACCGGAATTGGCATTTCCACCGCTATCCGTAAATGTTGTCGATAATGCCTGTTGAATACCGTCAATATACATACGATACCCGCCTACAGTACCATCACTTGTAAACACCATGTGATGCCACTGATTTGTTGCCATTACCGTCTCGCCGTAGAGCGCATCAAACGTCGAACCATCGGCGTGATAAAAGAGACCAACATTACTTATATCGGCCAAACCAAATACAACACGATTTGTTGACGCAGTACCCGCAGACTCATCAGTTGAAGTAAAAATATGGCGGAATGTTTCACTACCACCACCCGAGCTCGTTGGATACACCCACATCGCAATCGTTCCAGCCTCATCGGCTGAACGGAAATTCGATGAAGTGACATAAACATAAGATGAGGCTGTCAAAGGCAGCGAAGCAGAACGATTGAACAGAGCGACTGAGCCGCTAGTATCCGCACCACCTCGACGTGACCCATTGTTACCGCTCCCCGAGGAATCTATCACTTCATCAGGTGTCCCATTCCAACTTGCTTCATTAAAGCGCCAATAGGCGACCAACGTACTTATATTGGTGAAATTATCTGTCGCATATTCTGTTTCTGCGGTGCCAGTAACAACCTCTTTCCCATGTGGCGCATACGGAGTCCAAGCAAGTGTTTGCCACGAAACAGTTGAACTTGCATCAATCACAGGGGATGTAAACGTGCCTGAGACACCGGAAGAAATTTGGAGTGAACTTGACGCATTTACCCATTGAATACTTGTTGACGTGCCACCGCCAAATTCTCCAGAACTATTATCGTTATGGTTTACGGTCACAGTACCACCACCCTGCGAGACCAAAGACGCCACACCTCCGCTCACAGACACAAGTCCTGTATTGTAAAAATAGTCACTCGCAGTATCAAACGCCCATGTTGCCGACGCCACAAAAACCGGTACTATGTTTTTCCAAAAAAATATTCCAGCAATAATTACAAAAACAACGAAAAAACCGACCCTTGTATATACTGGTCGACAAATGCGATGCTTATCGAATAACATATAAAGTAATGAACGCCCCCTACGTGGCAACTATACCAATACTACCATATTTTTATTAATTCCACCATACGTATCTTTAGCGCACTGCACAATATGCTACCCTAACTCACTGGCAATACGCATAAGGCGATTATACTTTTCTACACGTTCTCCTCGGGAAAGTGATCCTGCTTTTAGGCCATTGGCATTCGCTGCTACCGCAAGATCAACAATAAAAGTATCCACAGTTTCACCTGAACGGTGTGAAATAATGACACGGTACCCGTTGATTTTTGCTAAACGAATGGTGGCGCATGTTTCGGTGACCGTTCCTATTTGATTGGGTTTAATAAGAATAGTGTTTGCCGCTTTGCGATGTATCCCCTCTTGCAAACGACTGGTGTTCGTAACAAATAAATCATCACCAACCAACGCAACCGTGTTACCAATCGCTTTGGTTGCTATTTCCCAAGATTGCCAATCATCCTCAGCAAACGGATCCTCTATAGAAATAAGGGGGTATTTCTTGACCCACCTTGTGTATGTTGTTAACAAGTCAGAAGATGAAATTTTTTTGTTTTCAAAAATATATCGTCCACGATCTGCAAACTCCGAAGCAGCCACATCAAGCGCAAGCGAAACATCTTTTCCCGGTATATACCTCGCCTCTTTGACAGCTGCCACCAAAAGCTGTAAAGCTAATTCATTTTTAGGTAACTCCGGCGCAAACCCACCCTCATCACCTACTCCGGTACTATACTTTTTCTTTTCTAGCATGTGTTTAAGGACATGAAAAACCTCAGAACCGATACGAATTCGCTCAGCGGTGTTTCTATGATGTGGAACAATCATAAACTCCTGTACTGATAGTCCGTTTGTAGCGTGCCGCCCACCGTTAATCACGTTCATCATGGGTTCTGGCATCCTCCAACCCCGCTCTTGAAACTCACCAACATCACGTAAGTATCTATACAGTGGTAGATGAGACGCTTGCGCGCCTGCGCGCGCGACCGCCAAAGAAACCCCAAGAATTGCGTTTGCTCCCAATCGTTTTTTCTCTTTTGTTCCATCAAGGTCAATAAGTGTTTTGTCAATTTTCTTTTGTTCAAGCACGCTCATTCCACTCACCGCGGACGATATTACACCACGCACATGGTCAATGGCTTTTTTTACTCCAAGTCCACCGTATCTTTTTCCGCCATCCCGAAGTTCGTGGGCCTCGTGCACGCCTGTTGACGCACCACTCGGAACTGAGGCCGTGGCACGCCCTCCATCTTCGCATATAACCGTCACCTCGAGCGTTGGATTCCCTCTCGAGTCTAGAATTTCTTGAGCCTGTATTTTTTCAATTCGCGCGGACATACTATATATATGAATGTATTATTAAAGATCTCCTGTGCACTGATCTTCGACAACTGGGATTGTGGATGAAAAACGCAAATAATCGTACTCAGCCACAATGTCACCCGCGGACTCGAAGGTGTTTGCACCAAATCCGATTTGTACACTCGTGCCAAAATCGGTGCGATAAAACGGACTTCCGGGACCAGGCGACGAAGGCTCAAACGTCCAAGCAGACTCATTATCGAGTCGGTGCAAAAGATAAAAATTTGCTCCTATGCGACAAATACGAATATAGCCCGAAAACGTGGCCGCGACATTTGCGAATACTGAATTTGAATTAATGGTCGTGACACGTTGTGTACCCACCACGCCACCTCCTTGGTTGCCCAAATTATACCCAATCCAACTTTCTGCGCCAGAGGTACTTTGTGGCGAACGTATATACAAACCCGCGGAGTTGTAGTTTGTCACAGGCGCTGACGAAGCATTCCCAGAACTTCGCGCGATCATATGAGTCTCGGCAATAAAATCACCGGTCACTGTTTTATACACAAATGGCCCCTGTGTATTTTGATACCATACGGCATTTGGAGCCGGAGCAAGTGTGAGATACCCAGATCGTGAAGTGTTAATGTCGTATATGCTGTGCAAAGCAGCATTAAGGTCGGTCCAGTTGGCTAACGATGAACCGCTCGAGAAATCGTCATTAAGTGTGGTCGGATCAAATGTACCAGAAGACCCACCTCCGCCTGATTGAGGAGAAGGTGAAGGGGTTGGGGTTGGTGCTGGAGCAGGCGGTGGTGGCGCCACTGACTGCAAGTTGACATGAACAGGAGAGGACGTAACAGAAGCTGCGTTATAGTTATCAAATGCGCGAGCTGTGAGCGTGTACACTCCGTTCGTACCTTGTACCCCTACCCATGAAACCGCATATGGAGTTGTGTAATCTGAATCAAGCAACGTTCCGTTGATATAAAACGAAACATGATCAATCGTTCCATCAGCGTCAGATGCTGTGGCGGTCATCGGCACCGTTCCTCCTTGATAGTATGTGGTATTTTCTGCTGGACCAGTCATTGTGACTGTAGGTAGCACATTCCCCGGTGGCGCTGGAGGGTACACGGGACTCGGTGGTGGTGGCGCAGCTTGTGGCGCGCTTGGGTCAACAGCGCCTGTTTGCAGGGTAACACGCACCGGAGAAGATGTCGCTGAAGCTACATTATAGTTATCAAACGCACGAGCTGTAATGGTGTATTGTCCACTTCCCTGCGCATTAACCCAACTTACCGCGTATGGCGCCGTATAATCGGAATCAAGAAGCGCGCCGTTAATGTAAAATGAAACACGATCAATTGTACCGTCTAGATCCGATGCGGTAGCAGAAAACGGAATCGTTGCACCAGGCGGATATGTTGCGCCTTCTTGTGGTCCGGTTAGCGTTGTTGTTGGTCGCTGGTTCCCCGGCGGAGCTGGTGGGTACACCGGACTTGGGGGTGGTGGTGCGGCTTGAGGAGCATTAGGATCAGGTACACCCGTTTGAATGACAAAATGAATAGCCGCTGATGTACTTGCGGTATTGTAGCTATCGTACGCACGTGCAGTCAGTGTATACGTGCCATTTGGTGCTTGCGCATTAAACCAATAGGTAGAGTATGGTGCTGTTCTGTCTGTATCAAGAAGACCTCCGTTCACATAAAACTCAACACGATCAATCGTATCATCAGGGTCAGTCGCATTTGCAGACATGGGGATATTTGCTCCGGGTGGAAATTGTGTTCCCTCGGTTGGCGCACTCAACGTAACGGCAGGCGCACGATTTCCTGGCGGCGCTGGTGGGTACACAGGGCTTGGTGGTGGTGGAGCAGCGCCTTGTGCATTTTGAGCGGCATTTGGATCTGGGGCACCGGTACGAAATACAATTGAAACCGGCGTAGACGTGGCACCAACATTATAATTATCGTATGCACGAGCATAAATGGTATACGTTCCATCAGGAACCTGAGCGTTATACCACGCCGAAGAATATGGCGCGCTAAATGACTGACCGAGCCGGACATTGCCGATATAAAACTCAACCCGGCTTACCCTACTATCATCTGTCGCATTCGCACGCAAGGGCACATTTACCCCAGGAGGAAACACATCACCATTTTGCGGATACGTCATCGACACTGTCGGAGGCTGATTGTTAGCCGGCGGTGGTGATGTTGACCCACCAGTTACACTGATATTAATCGTTGCGATATCAGTTACCGCTTGAGCACCATCGTTATCAAACGCGCGCGCTGAGATAGTATATGCGCCATCAGGAACTTGGGCATTAAACCAAACCAGCTCATACGGAGCAGTGGCATCTGTCCCAAGTCGCGTATCATTCACGTAAAAATCCACATGGTCGATAGTGCCGTCTATATCAGAGGCAGAAGCTGACATGGCAATATCGCTTCCTGTAAAAAACCCTGCCCCATTTACCGGTGATGTAAGCGTAATAACCGGTGCCACGGTATTTTGCCCGACACCAAGAGGCGGAAGATTCGTATCTCCGCGACGATGGGCGAAAAGCCAATTCAAAACAATGTTAGGAAATTCAGTATTAAAATTTGGTAAATGAGACCCGCCCTGAATAGACCACATTTGTGCTTCATATCCTGGTGCACAGCCACTGCGATACGCCAAGATCATCGTATCAACGCCCGGGTAGGTCGTAAGATCAATGTCTGGCACGACCGTACTTTGATTAATATTACACCCCAACCTTGTTGCCCATCGCCGAGTGAGATTAGGGGTACTTGGGTACGCCCCAGGATTCCCATTGTACAACACAGTATCATCATTTAGACCATGAATTTCAAGAATGCTTACCGGTGTCGTGGTACCATATTGGGAATCATCGTCAAAACCAGAACCAACCAAATCAACAATTGCTGTCAAACGATCAGGAATTTCGTACGCTAACCGTTCAGATAAAAACCCACCGTTTGAGTTACCCACCAAATACACTTGGGTTGGATCAATAGGATATCGCTGAATCGCCTCATCAATTAACCCACGAATATACCCGACATCATCAACCCGAGAATTGTCGAAGTCACAACATGCGGGAGTTGCATTCCAAAATGATGTCCCCTGGTTATTCCTCGTCCCATCAGGAAGGATCAAAAAGAAATTACGACTTTCGACAAGTGGAGTCATGCGTAAAATTTGCTGATCATACGAATACCCGGTCCAGCTGTACCCGTGAAGACCGATCACAAGCGGCCTTCTATTTGAAGCACTTGCACCTGAGGGAATGTAAATCGGCGCAGGACGTGACCCCCCTACCGTGGCCGTGACTGCGGTGACAGTATTGTTTACTGGCGCATTACTAACTGCACCCGCTACGACAGCAATGGTTCTAGTCGCTGACGTTGTCAATGCACCATCGATGTCGATAGCTCGAACTGTAATTGATTTTGTACCTGTTGTTGCCCCTGTCCACGTATACGAATATGGATACACACTGTCGGTACCAAGAAGTGAAGTTCCATTATAAAATGATACACTGACGACTGCCCCATCAATATCTGATGCATTAGCCGTAATAACAATGGGCTGACCTTGCGTGATCGACGCACCCTCTACAGGAGAAATAGCACTTACGGTCGGAGGTACGTTTGGCGCGCGTACGGGTAGCGCGTTCGCCGGCCCTGTACAATTTGCCCACCAGCACGGATGATCTGTCACATAATTCATGAGTGCGGTATATTTTGGCGCAACAAGCGGTGACTGACTTTGGTATTCAAGCGCACCAGGACTCCCCCACAATCCAGCAGCGCGGACATTATAGGAATGAACAAACAACTGTCCTCCCACTCCTCGCCACGCATCCAAAAAGTCGGTGTACAATTGCCCCATGCGTTGGTCACGATTCGCAGCGATAAATAAATTACTCAGAGCAACATTGTTTCCTTCCGCGCCAACACCAGCAAGATGCTGCCCCCCTTCATATGCGAAAAGAGATGTACTAGGATATCGCGTCCGTAGCAATGCGGCATCGGCCGTGAGCGTTTGAAGTACCTGTGGCAGTGATGAAAAACGAATTTGGGAAAATACCCGTGTAACATCCCATGTACTTACTGACGCATCCTCACCTAGTTCTGACCCAACGTATGGAGCCACCGCCACAG
Organism: uncultured Gammaproteobacteria bacterium; assembly: GCA_964646505.1. GTDB lineage: Bacteria > Patescibacteriota > Patescibacteriia > Magasanikbacterales > UBA922 > CAZQXB01. The sequence goes on along the minus strand of CAZYEQ010000005.1, from coordinate 12,319 downwards.
CATCAGTGACCGCACTTGCATTTCTCCAACTTAAAATGTCGGTATACATGTCTGTATTTCCCAATTGAGCGCTCAAAATGCGGACCAAACGATTTGTCCCACCGAACACCTGAGTAAAGATGCTCTGCGTTTCGACGGCTCTTTGGCTATACTCCCGACGCTGTCCTACCAAACATTCTGGCACCCATCGTGGATACGGATGACCCTCACAGTACACACCATTTCCGGGTGTTTGGTCTTGATCACAGCCACCACGAATATCCATATTTCTCGCGCATCCGGCTACGGCGAGGTCACGCGACTGCGTGTTCACCGTATTCCATGGTTCATTTGAAAATTCAATATACACTTTTCTATTTGACCGAAGACGGTCACGGGTCAGTGTAGCAAGTTCACGCACAAACGCATCAGACGCAAGATGTGGAATAGACCACCACGGCGCCGCGTCGATACGGTTCGCAAGGTCGATCATCACATCGACTGGCATCTCCGGCCAACGCGCATCGAGTCGTTCAACGTAGTCAGACATTTCCCGGACTGGTGAACTGTCGGTTCGCATACTGTGCGCAAAACGAAGTACCTTATACCTCTTAATATTATTGAGGAAAGTGGGGTGAAAAATTTGTGTATCGTAATTTGTGGTAAATAATTGACATTGCGCCCCTGCGTTACATTGCGATGCGGTCGTACAGTACGCAAATAAATCATTCGCGCACACGCCGCCCGGCATGATCACTCGAATATTACGAACATACTCTGCGGGATCCGTTTGTGTAATGATCAGAAGAAAATGCCCATCATAACGAGACACGTCAACAATATCTCTCCCTGGACTTGAAAGAATATCATTTTTTACTGCTGTTCCACCGTATTCCACCGTACCCCGACCATCGTAGAGCACTGTATACCTTCCGGTTGGATATGGATTTCCTGCGTCATTACTAAAAATGATCGTTCGGGCCACCTGACCACCATTCGGCGTATCAGTCCGAAGCGAGCGCACCCACCCATGCTCATCAAGATCAAGAGTCGGACCACAGCCCCAACATCCGTTTCGCTCACCTGAAATCCACGGTCGCGACTGTTTAAACGCATCAACGAAAGGCCATTCACCGTCAGTATCATTAATATAACCAAGGTTTGTTCCAAGGGGAGATGAATAATTTGCCGCAACCGTTTGTAGCGTTGGTGGGCGCGTTGGTGGCGGAAGAGGCACTTGTGGTAGATTGAAAACCACCTCTGGAACAGCCCGCAACAACCGCTCCTCAAAACTCATGGTAGTTGTAATTGTTTTCGTCAAAAATGGAGTTGGATTTTTACCAAAAAGTTGTGCCTTTGTGATAACCGCTATGCGATCTAACCTATACCTTCCCCGAATCGTCTCAGCTGAGGTCACTTGTTTTTCTTCAATGGTACCAATTTCTGTTCGCCTTACCTCGTACACCTCCGATGTATTCGCGTATTTAAATAAAAATGTGTTTGGAATATCCACTGCGTCTTGAATTGACGACTGAAACGCATACTGATTGAGTGCTATTTCTGTTACATCTTCAATCCAATTCCACGATAATCCCAAATCCTGAAACACGGTTTCGTCCACAATGTGATACCGATGGTCGTTAAGAATAATGTACACTTTTGGGTCATTGGGAATCTTAACAAGCGAACCCTGATCAAACTTCTTTCTTGGGCCATAAGGTAAAAATGATACCGTCTCATCCAGAACAATACTTCCCAAGACACTTCTTGGCACAACACGTACTTGTTTCCATGTAGAAAAGTGAGAAAAGTATACGTCAGGATTTCGAATGGGTTGTTTTTTACATTCGCTTGTTATGTAGTACACACTACTACTGCTTGGCGATTTATAGGGCATGTCTGTGTCTACCGTACATGGAAGAGCGAAACCCACTTGCACATACCGAAACAAAATTCCAAACAGTGCGAGTGCAATGTACGGAGCAAATTTTGCAACCTGTCTCATATATTTGAACACGACTACACACTGATTGTTGCTGTGCAATCAGCGACCGATGTAGGCACAGCCCCTCGAATATAATCGAAGTCAGCCTGAATATCAGGAATACCATTGGCATTGGCAGCCACCACTGACATACCCACTTGCAGTGTATTTGGCAAGTCAGCACGAGTAAACGTATCCCGAAGCGACCATGTCTGCTCATTATCGGTTGATATATACGCCTGAAATGTTGATCCGACACGACATAAACGTAAACTCACATTAATAGTACTACCCGCCACAGGAGTAATTGATGCATCGCCTGAATTGATAGTGTTCAGATTAGCGAGGCCGTTTGCCGAAAAATGATTGCCAAGAGCAAGCTCAACCCAATTTTGATTTGCAGACCCAGCAGACGCTGGGTCACGCGCTAAAAGACCAGCGGCATTATAAATACTCCCTGGCGCAGATTGCGGATTACCTACACTATGCGCGCTTAGGCGTGTTGAAACCACAAAGTTTCCCGTAATATCTTTGTAAATAAAAGGGCCGACCGAGGCACTATACCACGCGATATTATTTGAAGACGGAACCAGTACCATATTCCCCCCGAGTGTAGAGTTAATATTCCACGTGGCAATTTGGTTTGCAGACCCCTCAACTGTTTGACGATTCGACCAGTTTGTCAATGTTGACGCACTCGAAAAATCGTCACTATATCCAGCCACAGATGTAAGCGTCTGACTTGAAGGACTTGGCGTTGGTGTTGGACTTGGCGTTGGGCTTGGTGAAAGCGCTGGAGGCGGAGGCGCTACGGTTACCGCTGGCGCGAGTGTGCCTATACAATCTGACACAGACGTTGGCGTACCAGCTCGAATGAAAGAAAAATCCGCTCGCATGTCGTTTGAACCAGCCGCTGCGACTACCATCATACCCACCTGTAACGTGGTCGGAAAATCCGTACGAGAAATGGTGTTTGACAGTGTCCATGTTTGTCCGCTATCAGCAGATACATAGGTGCGAATAGTTGAACCGATACGGCAAATACGAAGAGTGGCAGAAAATGACCCTTGCTGCGCGATCACGGCGTTTGTCGCACCATTCACAGTACTCAAATTTGTAGTTCCAACCACCCCAGGGTCGGCAGTACCGACATTATTGGTAACCCAATTTTGAATACCGGATGCACTTGATGGGTTGCGAACAAGAAGACCTGCGGCATTGTATTGCTGACCTGAAGCCTGTGATAGTGATGTCAAACTATGCGCCGAAACCTGCGTAGACACCACAAAATCACCAGTTATATTTTTATAAATGAAGGGGCCTACCGAGGTGTTATACCACGCGACATTTCCTCCTGCAGGGGCTAACGCCATGTTCCCGGGAGATGTCATATTAATATCCCAGGTTGCGATTTGCGCGCCTGTTCCTTCTATTGTTTGACGATTTGACCATTGGGATAACGTATTACTATCAGTAAATTCATCACCATACCCACTAATTGCTGTTACTGAGGCAGCTGGTGTTGGACTTGGTGTTGGACTTGATGTTGGTGAAGACCCACCGGAACTACTTGCTGGAGAAATGACCCCCGTACAGTCTGCTTGGTTTGAAGGCACACCAGCACGAATATAGTCAAAATCCGCGCGAATATCCGCAGGCGAACTCGCCGCAACCGCCATAAGACCCACCTGAACAATCGTTGAGAAATCGGCTCGCGTAACTACGTTCGTTTCCACCCACGTCTGCTCATTGTCTTGAGAAAGATATGTTCGAATAGTGGATCCGATGCGACAAATACGTAGTGCGGTAGCGTAGCTTGCCTGCTGGGCAACTACCGGATCTGAAATACTATTTACTGTATTGACGTTTGTTACACCAACAATACTCCCAGCATGGAGACCAACATTATTGGTAATCCAATTTTGATTTGTACTCGCCGTTCCTGGAACACGAACAAGAAGGCCAGCCGCGTTTGAAATTTGTGATGGAGCTTGTGTCGTTGAATTAAGTGCGTGCGCAGAAACATGTGTGGTGACGACGAAGTCTCCAGAAATATTTTTATATAAAAATGAACCAAGTGAGGTATTGTACCAAGCCACGTTTTGACTCGGAATTAACGTAAGTGAGCCTGGTACCGTGGTGTTTATCGTAAGACTTGAAATTTGATTTGCTGTTCCCTCAACCGTTTGGCGGTTTAACCACTGTGACAACGTAGACGCATCTGAAAATTCATCACCGAAACTTGGTACTACGGGTAATGGCGCTGATGAACTTGCACCTGCTGTCGCCGCGGGAAGATCAAGAGTACAATCACTCTGCGCACTCACGGTTGCAAATCGAGCATAATCAAAATCAGATCGACCATTAAAAGGACTGTCCCAATTACCCGCAATTAACCCAACTTGAAGAGTACTTGGAAAATCGGTACGGACAAATCGGATAGGGTTACCTACCGCATTACTCGAAATTCCTGGTGTAGCCAACATACGCCCATTCCCTTCAATTCCTGTTGTGCTCTCAAACACCTCTTCAGCCCAACCAGTTTCATTATCAAGCCAATGGTAGAAATATATTGTTGAACCTACACGACATACCCTAATTCTACCACTCCGCACACCGCCTGCAGTGTCGGTAAAATAGAGGGTTGATAGGGTGTCTGGAGTTCCAGAACGCGTTGTTTTCGCTTGACGCCCAGGCTGAAACACCTGCTGCCCAATATTATACATAACCCAATTTTGCTGCCCAACAGCGGAAACTGCGGTTGTAGCACTACCATTTTGACGAACAGGGCCCGCCGGATTACGTATAATAATTCCAGCCTCTTTAAACGTACCTGATGGCTGAGCGTTGACATCATCTGCCCTTCCCACACGAGCCGAAACTTCAATCACAAAATTCCCAGTAACTGTTTTGTATAAGTACGCGCCTTGTCGATCGCTGTACCACCCATTTTGGTCGACAGCTGAAGAAATCATGGTCAGGCGTCCAGGAACCGTTGTGCCGATATTTATTGTGCTTAGCAAATCTGAATTGAGTTGCGACCAATTTGCTAGCGTTGATGGTGTGTTGAACTCGTCACTCAACAAAGTGTTATTAGTTAACGCAGGATTAGGTGTTGGTGTTGGCGTTGGAGTTGGAGTTGGTGTTGGAGTTGGTGTTGGAGTTGGAGTTGGTGTTGGCGTTGGCGTTGGCGTTGGTGTTGGTGTTGGCGTTGGTGTTGGTGTTGGCGTTGGTGTTGGTGTTGGAGTGGGTTGTGGCACCGTAACAGGCGATGGAACAGGAACTCGAATAAACTCAACAGATGGTGATGTAGGGTTCGGTGTAGGTGTAGGTGTTGGAGTTGGAGTGGGTGTTGGTTGTGGCAAAGGTCGGACCGCGGGAGCGCTACCCGTAGCGTTGGCAAAAAAGCGAGCAGTTGGCAAAGTAGCAATACGATCGGCACGAAAATTATTTCGAGAAATTTGTGTAAAACTTGAAAGATACCTTTTCGTTAAATCACTCCCGGCATCTTGTTTTTCAAGAGAATAGACTTTAGCATCTTGCGGGTATTTAAACACTAACGTAGGAGGAATAGTATCTACCGAGGATATCGCTGTTTGCACGATAAAACGTTGAACAACCTCAGGAGTCACATCTTCAATTTGATTAAACTGATACCCTAACATACCTCGAAAAACTGTTTCGTTTTCAATCGGATACAATCGAATACCGTCTAAGACGAGGTAAACTTTTGGATCATCCACCGTTTTCAAAAGCGATCCATTTAAATATACACGCCGTGGACCCCATGGCAAAAAAGAAAGTGGATGGTTCGGAATGCGATTCAAGATGGCCGGCGTGGTAACACGCACATCCTTCCATGAAGGAAAATGTGAGAAATACACCGCAGGATCTTTAATAGGTCTTTTGCGACAATCGGACGAAACGTAATAAACTGAGGGACTTTGTGGTGTTTTATACGGAAAAAGAACCTGAAGCGGACACGTGCCTGTTTGTCCTTCTACCCCCGTAAGGCCGCTTAAAAACATGAGAGTAATGAAGGCAAACACACCCAATCCGACATACCATTTTTTCTCACGAACAATCGATAGATTCATAAGACACCACGTGAACCACGGTCGTTTACCTAATCTCAAAAACGACTACAGTATGAAGAATAACATCATTTGAACCAGCCTCAATTGAGGGAGACGACATAGCCATATCTGCTTTTGCAGATGTCGCATATAGTGGCACCGGACCACCCGCCCCTTCTTCGTATTCATCATACGAAATAACAGACACCAGACGAACGCCGAGAGTACTTGCGAGCATACGAGCCTTTTTTTCCAGCTTTTTCATTGCATCCATACGAGCCGCCTCTACATAGGCATCGCGATCATCAAACGTAAATTCGAGACCGCTCACGGTATTCGCGCCAACTTCACCAGCCAAAGCTAATACGGCATTCGCCTTCGTTAAATCACGAATTTTAACCGTCACATTTTGATGCACTTCGTAACCCGTAAGTACGCGCCCTTCTTTTTCGCTATACTGATACTGAGGATATACATTATAATTTGCCGTTTGAATATCGGCTTCGGCAATCTCAAGCGCCTTAATACGACCAACCAAATCAGACATCACTTTATTATTTTTTTCTTGTGCCTCAGAAACTGTTTTTGCCTCAGCAATCATACCAATCGTTGTTACGCCAATATCGGGTTTGACCGTCACCTTTCCTTCAGCATCTACGCGTAGGATGCGTTCAGTTTTTGGAGCATACCCAATAGTTTCGTAATTGCGTAAATTATTACGAATAGAAGTACCCACCCACACTATGGCATACGCAATAAGCACGCCGATAAGGGTCAGAATAATTTTTCGACCAAAATGTTGTCCGAGCATTCCATGATGAACAACGTGGGTTTGTGGCTCGCGTGGACCACTAGAGCGTGTGACAGGCATAGTAAAGAAAATAAATAACAAAAAGATATGACTTAGTATATCATATCCTTTGTGCTCATGCTACTTTTTTCTTTTCTCTTTCTTTTTTTGTCGCAGCGCTTCAACCCCTGGTAGCGCTTCTCCTGCAATATACGACAACATCGCGCCCCCACCAGTTGAACAAAGCGAAAATCCACGCTTAGCTTTTGCTTGTGTTATTGCTTCAATGGTTTCGCCACCACCAGCGACCACATAGACACCTGATCTTTTTTTTGTACCGAACGCACGAGCCAGCCGCAATGTTCCTTTAGCATACTCTTCTTTTTCGAAATACCCCATCGCCCCGTTCCAAATAACCTTTTTTGCCTCACGGAGAAGCGCCCTGTACGTCGCAATGGTTTTTGGGCCTATATCAAATATCGCCTCACCTTTTTCTGCGAGCGCCACAGGATGTTCAGACACCTTGACTACTCGCACACCACTACCATCTTTCATACCGACAACCACATCAAGAGGAAGCACGGTTTTTCGGTGCATGGCTATCCGTTTAGCAACAGAAAAAAGAGTAGTGTCGACAAGAGAATCTCCAACTCCGTACCCAAGCGCCGCAAGACACGTATTGGCAATTCCCCCACCTAAAAGTAGAGCATCACTTTTTTTTTGAAGCGAAGTAATGAGGGGTATTTTTGTTTCAAGCTTGATACCGCCAAGAAGAGCCACATAAGGACGCTTCTTCTTTTGTTTGAGCGCATTGAGCCCTTGCATTTCTTTCGTCAATAAAAACCCCGCGTATGACGGGAGATACTCAGGCACAAGTGCCACACTCGTATCTGCCCGGTGCGCCACAGCAAACCCGTCATTTATATACACATCGGCAAGCGAGGCTAAAAACGACGCAAGCAAACGACTTTTCTTTTCCTCAAGAGAGGAGAAGCGAATATTTTCACAGAAAAAAATGCTACCAGGCCTGCCCTCGCCCAGCACTTGACTGAGTTGTTTTTTGTTTTCTCTATCCAAACTCCATGCCGTTGGAACAAATTGTATCGGTTTTTGCACTAAAGCTTCGAGGCGTTCTGCCACGGGTTTCAGGCTGCACTCTTCACGAACCATGCCACCAGGGCGACCAAGGTGTGACACAATAATTGTGATGGCCTCTTTCTTTTGCAAATACATTAACGTTGGAAGCACCGCCTTAAGACGAGAATCATCGATTACCGCACCCTTTTCCACAGGCACATTAGCGTCGATACGAACAAGTACCGGCACACCCTTTAGCGAAGTAAGCGAACGTAAAGATTTGATAACACGTGTCGCCATATTATGCGCCCACAACTACAGCCATTTCTATTAACCGATTCGCATAGCCCCATTCGTTATCATACCACCCAACCACCTTTACTAAAGTACCACCAACCACCATGGTGAGGGGTAAATCAACGGTCACTGAATATGGAGTCCCAATAAAATCACTCGAAACCAGTTCACGCTTGGTCACAGCCATAATTCCCTTCAAGTGTGTTTGTGATGCTTTGAGAAATGCCGCATTTACCTCTTCAACCGTAACAGACTTCTTTAACACAACCGTAATATCGGTTAGCGACACTGTAATGGTTGGAACACGGATCGCTAAACCGTCAAATTTATTTTTTAATGTGGGTAATGTTTCAGTGACCGCGATGGCTGCACCCGTAGATGTCGGCACAATGTTTTGTGCGGCAGCACGCGCGCGGCGTAAATCGCGATGCGGTCCGTCTTGCAAATTCTGGTCGGCAGTATACGAATGAATGGTCGTAAGCATGGCTTTTTCTACCCCAAACACCGACTCTAAAACCTGCATCATTGGTGCCGCGCAGTTCGTCGTACACGACGCATTGTTTACCACTCCGTCACCTTTGTACCCTTCATCGTTCACCCCAAGCACAAGGGTTTTCATGTCATCTTTCCCAGGTGCTGAAAGCACTACTTTTTTTGCTCCCGCCTTGATATGCAAGCCCGCGCCCGGTGTGTCTGTAAAACGTCCGGTACACTCTAACACCACATCTATTTTGAGCGCTTTCCATGGTAATTGTGCTGGATCTTTTTCAGCACACGCCTGAATTTTTTGCTTTCCCACAATAATATGTTTTTCGTCATATGACACTTTTTCTTGCATGGGTGGATAGGCCGTATCAAACTCAAGAAGGTGCGCGAGGGTGCGTGTATCGGTGAGGTCATTAATCGCAACCACTTCAATATTTTTGTGAACACGGGATGCGCGAAGCGCGTGACGACCAATGCGTCCAAACCCGTTAATCGCAACCCGAATTTTTTTCATACGAAACATATGAGTTAAACGTGATGTTTGCGGCCAAACACAGTAGCGGCGAGAACGGTGGTAAGTGGTACAGCCACCATAAGTGTGGCACTTCCAACGAGCATCCGAACAATCTCTTCCATGACAAGTTCACTATTTACAACCACCCACAACGGCTTATCGTACACATGAAACAGAAGGAGAAGTGGTAAGGCTGTTCCAGTATACGCCAAAACAAGCGTATTGACGAGCGAAATAATATGTTCTTTCCCCACACGTAAACCGCGAGTATATAGTTCACGCCATGAAAGCGAAGCATTTGCCTCGGCAATTTCTTTCACTGTTGCCGCCTGAGCGGTCGTCACATCATCAAGTACCCCGAGTGTTCCAATAACAATTGCTCCAACCAGAAGTCCGCGTAAATCAGAAAGTGGTGTACCAGCCGCCCCCAAAAAAAAGGCTTCTTCGGTGCCAAGACCAGCGAGACGAGTGCCCACCACCGCCAGATACGATAACCCAAGCGAAAGCCCGACCGTGCCAACGGTAGCCGCGGCCGCAACACTTGTTTGCTTATTAAAACCATGCGCGACAAAAATGGTCACACATGAAATAAGTACCGCGACTCCAAAACACACAGCAACTGGATTATAGCCTCGCAAGAGCAGAGGAACCATGATAAAAATAATGGCTGCCAAACTGAGACCAAGTCCAAAAAAGGCAGGAATGGCTTTGCCTCGCGCCGCAACAAGGGTGAGAAGCACAAACAGCACAATGAGCCAATACATACTTTTAAGACGATAGACATCACTAACGTAGTAGAGTGGTTCGTCTTCAATCACGGCTTTTCCCATCACAAGTGTCATCTTTTTTTTTAACATGTGTGTTTGTTGCGTTTGTGGCACCTCATACTCAAGGGTAAATACATTGCCCGCCTCGGCACCACCAAGAGCCCGCACTCGAACCGTCTGCACTACCGTCTCACCGACGCCATCGTCAGCTTTTTTTTCAGACACAACCTCTTCAACACGTCCGCGAAAAAAAACATCCTGCACTGGCGTAGGCTCAGGCACGCTCACCTCTTCTGCCTTGGCAGGTAAAAAAGATACGAACGTACTGAAGAAAAAAAAGAAAAAAATGAATAATCGAGTTCGCATAAAAAACAGTATTTCTTCCATTATAACAAGCCAAACAAAAAAAGCCTATCCCGGGCCTTTTTTGCTCTCCCAATACGTGAGAAATGTACACATCCAAACGACAGACATCGTTTGCTACTTTATGACATGAAAAATTTCATGTCATAAAGAACATATGGTGTCTGGCACGAAGACACCAACGAGAACAGGAACACCTCAGCGTGCCGCCATGCTTGCACATGGACCGTGAAGTTGGTTGCCTACTTGACGACCATGAGGAGCGGGTTACCGCTCACCTTGAGGAAGGAGCGGCCCGCGTTGCCGAGGCGGCGCTCGTAACCCACTCCCCAGGTGAGCGCGACCCTGCCGTCGACGTGGCGAACCAGGTCCCCACCCCCCTTCGAACAGCCGTAGTCGGCTGCCGCGACGATGACCGCGGGCGATGGCTCGCCCTTCTTCGGGTTGGGCTGATCGATCGGCGTGACCGCCTCGAACACACAACTCTTACAACAAGGCGGGCACCCCGCACACCCGGTCGGACCTTTTTTGCTGAGCTCCATGATTTCCCTCTTTCCCTGAGGACACTGTTGTTCCCCAGCGTAACGATTCAATCGCGTTAGGCCGAGAGAACAACAACTACGCCTTAGGATAAGAAAATAGTGGATCAACCTGCTCCATAAGATCATGACCAAAATGCTTGTTCGCCCACGCAATACAATTTTTTGCATGAAGTTCAACCATTTTATTGTAAAAGGCATGAGAGTCACGTACATACGTTTGTGCGTGATGATATATGGCTTGCAATGCTTCATGTGCATCTTGCTGTAGTGCCTCATACGACAACGCCGACACCTCTCCTCGCTCAAATGCTTGCACGTGATGTGAAAAAGGAAGAATGGTAATAAGAGATGCTCCAAGATGTTTTTTTAGAAAATCATGGTCTTCCATATCACGAACTTTATTCCCGACAGCAAATACCCGTACACCTTCTCGCTCCGCGTGTTCTGTATACTGCCGAAACACTTCAACACTTCGAATGGTTGGCTCGACCACTACATAAGTTTGTTCAATGGCCACAAAAAGACCGGTACTAAACGCATCAATACCGGCGGTCATATCAATGATCGCCACATCATTTGGTGTATCAAGAAGGTGATTAAGTATAATTTCCACAACTCCAGCGTATTTATGAAAACAGGTGGTACCCACATCTCCCTCACTATACGTCCCAGCAAGCATCACATACATGTTAGTTTGAGGCATCGCATAGATTTTCAAAAGAGCATCGTGTGGTGTGATACGAATAAAACGCGAACCTTCCCCTGGTGGCGTTGTTTTGATAAGTTCACCTTTTTTAATACGTCTATTTTCACCACGCACGTATTCTTTAATATCGTCACCATATACACCGACATGCTTTGCCTTCTGCACCATATCCAAAGAAAATCCAAGCCCAAGCCCAACATGCATATTTACATCAGCATCAAAAACCAATGTAGGCACACCCTGTGACGCCATGTAGGAAGCGAACAAGCACGATAACGTCGTTTTGCCACTTCCCCCTTTCCCGACAAACCCAATTCTCATATTGCAACTGAATTGCGTTATTGAATACCCATACTATACGCAACTCATTTGCATTTGTCAAGAGATGACATTGTACGCGTGTGGATATCCTTTTTTACAAAGATCACCGGGGGTGCCTTTCGCTGATCATACCGATGATGCCATGGGTATATCTTTTGTGGACGAGTCAAACGCACAAAACAAAAAATGGGTATAAAAAAACACAGCATTACGCACGCAGATACTAATCATAATTATAAAAAAGGCAGACTTCTCACCAACCCAAGACATTCGCATTCTTGATTTGCCTATTTTTTACTGCAAGACGTACACAACGCGGTAACAATCACCACATGATGTGGGTTCGTAAAACCTGGCACAGAGAAAGGAGGGAGTGCGCAGGAGACACACGCTGTTTTTTTACACATGGTGCAGACA
>CAZYEQ010000004.1:0-36232 GCA_964646505.1 uncultured Gammaproteobacteria bacterium | reverse complement strand
GGCATGAACGCGACGGCGAGCTCCACGATGGCCACGATCGTGGAGCACGTGGGTCGGCTGGTGTCCAACTCCGAGCCGGCCGAGGTCATCGGCTGCTACCTGCAGCACCCCGCCATCACGAAGAACTGTGGCGGGGTGTGGAAGCGCATCCTCGCGAAGAAGGTCGGCAAGAAGGAGCTGCTCAACACCGAGATGGTGAATCAGCTCCGCCGCGTCCTCGAGCAGAACGACCTGTGGGCCAGCAGCCTGGGGGTCGTGCCGCTCTGCAAGCGGCTGCGCATCGAGCGCATGCGCCTGTGGGCCATGCGCGACAAGACGGTGCTGGGCGAGTGGGAGAAGCTGCAGCAGAAGTTGCAGCAGAGCCCGCGGAAGCTCACGCGGCTCGAGAGGCTCTTGCGCCGGCGCGCCGCGCAGGCGCGCGACCGCGCCATCCGCCACCACTAGGTGGCGAACTAGTCTGTTGGGCGGTGCACGACGACATTCACTTGTCGTCGTGCACCCACCTTTGTACTACTCTACCTATAGAGTATTGCAAAGGTGACTTATAAAAACATTCCCTGGTGAAGGGAATGTTTTTATATTTACTCTACCCTATTGTGCGTACAAATATCCGCGTAAAACTCTGCTGATGATCGTGGCCTTCGCTCAAACGTTTTGAAATCCACCTCGTACAGTCCAAACCTCGGATGAAATCCTTCAGCCCATTCAAAATTATCGATGAGTGACCAGTGAAAATACCCACGCACATCGACTCCGTCTTTAATGGCACGGTGAACATGCTGAAGAACCTCACGAATATACCACGAGCGATGCTGGTCTCCCCTATCAGCCAATCCATTTTCCGTAATGTAGATTGGTTTTCCAAAATGCGCCACCTTTTTGAGCACATGGTACATTCCTTCTGGGTGAAGTCCCCACCCCAAATCAGACTCGCGTTCATACACATGTTTCGCTCCACCAATACGAACCAAACTGTGAAAATAATAGTTGATCCCGATAAAATCTGACGCTGCTTGAATCGCGCGTAAAAAACGTTGGTTCCACCACCAGTCGGCAAAGAATGCTGCAATACGATGAGGCAGAAAATTCTTATACGCTTCAAAATAAATATTATGTTTGGCAATACCTACCTGACTTTGGGGATATATTTTTTTAATGACACAATAAGCTTCGCGATGAGCCTGTTCCAAATGACGAATAACCCGAAGATACGCAATAGGATTTTTCTTATGTGGTGGCCAATGCCCTTTGATATACCCCATTGAGCTATATACCATGGGTTCGTTTAGGGTCACCCAAAAGGTCACGTCTTCTCCGAGTGCTTGTACAACTCGTTTAACAAACCGCGAAAAATACTTTATGATTTCTTTTGTTTTCCACCCCCCTTTATCACGCATCCAAATTGGTATTGGCCAATGCCAAAGTGTTACAAATGGTTCAATACCGTGTGCGCGGAGTTTTTGTACGCAACTCTTGTAATACCGAAGCGCTGTTTCATCAAACTCACCTTCTTTTGGCTCGATGCGTGACCAGTCAACCGAAAAACGGTAAGCGGTAACACCGAGTTCTACTAAACATCGAATATCAGCATTAAACTCAACAAACGAGTTTGCCGCGTGCCCAGAAATAAAATCTTCAGGGTGTAGCCCTTTTTGCCGTAATTCTTGTTGTCGCGGCGAAGAGGTTTCCCACTCAGTCCAATCATTTGTAAGACCACCCTCAATTTGATGCGCGCTTGTCGCGGCACCCCAGTAAAACCCTTTGGGAAATGTGTCTGTATGATTGTCGTCATTCATATGACACTAGTATACCAAAAGACCCCTCGGTAAGGGATCTTAGGACGCATCTTTTGACGTACACACCTCGTACCCACTTGGCACATCACACGGGGTAGGATAGAGCTTGCACGTGCCACCACTCCTTGGTTTGGCATATGTCGCAATTTGCACACAGGTGCGTTTTTCACGAATATCCCACTGACTAATCGATGTTTCACTTTCTTTCAAGAATTGCATGGTTTCAAGAATGGCGTCGAGTTGTGGCGCCGTCGCGTTAATTTCGAGAAACATGTTAGGAAGATCAATCTCAACAATATGATACGGCGTGCCATCTTTTGGAGACGTATCGCTGTACCGCACGGCGTTGTACCCACCCACAGTCAGTTTTGTCACCGCGTCGCCTTTGGCGGGGTGCGCGACAAGCTGTTTAAACACACTCACAAACTGTTTTGTTTTTGTGTCTCGCATGGTCATACCTCCGGGCCAATATTCTACCTGCCACCCACGCGGGTGCGAAAATGAAAATTGCGCGAACGTAGACACCTTTACTTGTACAGGATCTTTACCAAGCGTGCCCGTAGCATCGTCTACCTCGTCTTGCTTCGCTTCTTTAGCAGCAATTTTTTCGCGAATCATCGCTGGCGACACATCTATTACTTGTGGCATATCATTTGCTAGGTTTGGATCGGCACAGCCAGCCCCGAGCCCGATCATGGCCGCTGCTAAAAGCCCCACCATGGCAACCGCACCTAAAAATGTTGGATTTGTTTTGTGCCCGGTTTTCCCAAGCGTTTTTTCGACATACGCTATCCGTTCACGTGTTTTTACAATCGTGTCTGGGTTAAGGGAAATACTGTCAATTCCTTCACGCACTAAAAACTCAGCAAACTCAGGATAGTCGCTCGGTGCCTGACCGCAAATGCCAATTTTCTTTTTGTTTTTCTTTGCTACGCGAATCACTTCTCGAATTAATTTTTTCACCGCTTCGTTGCGCTCGTTGTACACATGACTCACCAGCGCGGAATCGCGATCGACCCCAAGAGTGAGTTGGGTTAAATCGTTTGAACCAATACTAAAGCCATCAAAAATACGCGCGAAATCCTCGGCCAAAATAACGTTTGAGGGAATCTCACACATCACATACACCTGCAATCCATTTTCTCCCCGCTTCAACCCAAACTCTCCCATGGTCTGAAGCACCTTTTCTCCCTCTTCAGGGGTGCAACAAAAAGGAACCATGGTAATCACATTGGTAAGTCCCCACTCATTACGCACTTTTTTTATTGCCTCACACTCAAGCGCAAACCCTGGCTTGTATTCAGGCGAATAATAGCGGCTTGCGCCACGCCACCCAATCATAGGGTTTTCTTCTTTTGGCTCAAACTCTTTTCCACCTAAAAGTGTCGCGTACTCATTTGTTTTAAAATCACTAAACCGAATAATCACGTCGTTCGGGTAGAACGCTGCCGCGATACGACCAATACCTTCGGCAAGTTTATCAACGCAATAATCGGTTTTCTTTTTATACCCCCGCGTTATTTCGGCAATTTGTTTTTTTGCTTCTTTATCTTGCAACTTTTCATAGTGCACAAGCGCAAGAGGATGAATGCGAATGAAGTTAGTGAAAATAAATTCTTCACGAGCAAGACCCACTCCATCACTTGGCAAACGTCGAAGCGTAAACGCGTTATCAGGATCACCTACATTCATCATGATTTTTGTTTTCGTTTGCACGCCTGGTTTCACATCGGTTTTTTTCACCTCATAGGGAAGAACGCCGGCATATATAATACCCTCGTCACCCTCAGCACACGACACGGTAATAGGACGACTTGTTTTAAGCACTTTTCTCGCCCCACGCGCGCCTACGATCGCCGGCACGCCAAGTTCACGACTTACAATGGCCGCATGCGACGTTTTACCACCTTCTTCCGTAATAATAGCCGAGGCCATGCGCATAATGGGCTCCCAGTCGGGGTCGGTAATACGCGTTACCAGCACCTCACCTTTTTGAAACGATTTCATTTGTGACGGATGCTCAATCACGCGCACATGACCGGCACCAATTTTTTGTCCAACAGACACCCCACGCAGTAAAATCTCTCCTTTTTGTTTGAGTTCATATGATTCCAAGACGAGCGTGTCTGATTTTGCTTTCACGGTTTCCGGACGTGCCTGTACAATAAAGAGTTGTCCGGAATCTCCATCTTTTGCCCATTCAATATCTTGCGCGCGACCATAGTGCTTTTCAATTCTCATCCCCCATTTGGCAAGCGCGATAACATCAGCATCTTTCAGCACAAAACTATTTCGTTCTGTTTTTGTAGTTGCAGCTTGTTTTGTCCCTGAGCCACCTTTCGCGTACACAAGTTTTGCATCTTTTGTGCCAAGCGTTCGGCTAATAATGGCACTTTTTCCCTGAGACACCCCTTCTTTAAACACATAATACTGGTCGGGAGTAACACGGCCTTTTACTACATATTCACCAAGGCCGTAGGCCGCGTTAATAAGCACGACACCCGGAAAACCAGATTCAGTGTCAATCGTAAACATCACACCCGACGCGCCAATATCAGAACGCACCATTTTCTGCACCCCAACCGAAAGTGCCACTTGCAAATGATCAAACCCTTGAGCTTCACGGTAC
Organism: uncultured Gammaproteobacteria bacterium; assembly: GCA_964646505.1. GTDB lineage: Bacteria > Patescibacteriota > Patescibacteriia > Magasanikbacterales > UBA922 > CAZQXB01. Next base: position 31,807 of record CAZYEQ010000004.1, on the reverse strand, counting down.
GACAAAGCTCGATCAGTAAACAGTGAGGCAACGCATTTTTTTACCGCAAGCAGAAGATCTTTTTCTCCACGAATATTGAGATATGTTTCTTGTTGTCCAGCAAAACTGGCGCCGGGTAAATCTTCAGCTGTTGCAGAAGAACGAACGGCGACCGAAAGGCGTGGTTCTTTGTATTCTTTCGCCAAAGCCGCGTATGCCTGACGTACTGCTTTCTCAACCTCTTTTGGTAATGTTTGTTTTAAAATAAGCGTACGCACGGTTTTACCAACCCGAGCGAGCTGGCGTACGTTCGTAACATCAAGTCCTTTAATAGCTTGTTTAATTTTTTTATCAAGCCCTGTTTCTTTGAGAAATAACCAATACGCATTCGCTGTAACAGCAAAGCCATTCGGAACACGCACGCCTTCGGCAGTGAGCTTTGCGTACATTTCACCGAGTGAGGCGTTTTTTCCACCAACGAGTGGTACGTCGTCGATGGTGATGTCACGAAAAGGCAACACAAGTGCGTTTGATTTTTCAACAGATGATGACATAGATGTGAACTAGTATACCACATTTTCACGATAAACCCACTAGCGAATTTCTCGTACTTCAAGCAAATTCACATGACCTTCGCCGACTGGTTCACCCGCGACAATAATTATTTTGTCACCTATGGCGACTTTATTGCGTTCTTTAAGTGACACGAGTGAGCGTTCCACAAGTTCTTCAATAGACTTGCATTCAGGAAGCATAAATGGCTCAACTCCCCACGAAAGGGTGAGTTGCCGATACACACGTTCTGAAGCAGTGGTGACAAATATAGGCAGTTCTGGTCGATGTCGGCTAATGCGCCGCGCCGTATCACCCGAAAGTGTAGCGGCCAAAATACCTTTTGCCTCTATCTCTTCAGCCACGAGTCGAGCCATTTTACTGACCACATCATCAACCGAACGCTTTTCACCATAATCTCGAATAACCAAATTATCATATTGCGACGACTCGGCCTCAAGTATAATACGTTGCATCATGCGCACTGCTTGAATAGGATAACGACCAGTGGCGGTTTCATTGGAAAGCATGACTGCATCGGTGTGATCAAATACCGCGTTCGCCACATCAGACACCTCAGCGCGAGTCGGACGTGGATTTTCTTGCATCGAATCAAGCATTTGTGTTGCGACAATCACTGGTTTTCCCGCATGAAGCGCGTGTTCAATGAGTTTTTTTTGTAAAAGCGGGACCTGCTCAGGCGGCACCTCAACACCAAGATCACCGCGGGCCACCATAATCGCGTCAGCCACGCCCAAAATGGCCTCAATACGTTCAACCGCTTCATGACGCTCTATCTTTGCGACTACTCGAATAGGATCCGTCGTGGGCATCTCAAATTCTTTTTCTGCCTGCTTCAGTAAGTATTTTACATCGATCACGTCTTCTGGGCCGGTGACAAACGATACGGCCACCAAATCAACCTTATTCTTCACGCCAAATGTAATATCTTCTTTATCTTTGTCAGTTAGAGCACGCACAAAAAGAGCGGAGTCAGGAACATTAATTCCTTTATGAGAGGACATGAGTCCGCCCACCACCACTTCAGTCACCATGCGTGTCCCCCGCACGTTCGTCACCCGACACTCGATGCGCCCATCATTCACAAAGATACGTTCTCCGGCTTTCACAAATCGATGGAGATCCGCAAAATCAACCGGAAGCGGACCACCTTTCGTATACTGTGAAAGAGATGTATCAAAGGTAAGAGTTTCTCCGTGTGACACCTCTACACCTTCGTGAGGGAGGACACCGAGACGTATTTTAGGGCCCTGCAAATCTTGCATAATAGCAACAGGGCATGCGCGTGCCTCGGCCACAGAGCGTACCAAGCGAATGAGTTCGGCGTGATCCTCATGTGTGCCATGAGAAAAATTAAGCCTTGCGACACTCATACCGGCATCAATCATAGCACCAATCGTTTCTTCGGTGTGACTCGCGGGACCAAGTGTGCAAACAATTTTTGTTCGACTCTCACGGGTGGCCATATACGAAATTATGGTTTAAGAAGGTCAAGCACTTCTCCAAAAGGATTCCCTGTTCCGTTCCCCGCGCCACCCTGCAACAGTGCGGTAAAATTACGAATAAGTGGTGGCAATACCAGAAAACCAATAACAATAGGAATGAGAATAATAGCCAAACGAATAACATTGCCCACGGTATTCCAAAACAAATATTTTCTTACTTTTTCCTGACCTTCAAATACTTTTTTGGACCAGAGAATGCTTTCTTCAATTTTTTGCGCGAGGTCGCGCGCCGTTTCTTGTGTTAACGTGACAGATGACGGCTTTTGCTCGCTAGTACCATTTGACATACAGAGAAATTAAGAGCGGCGGCGTTTTTTTCCAAGTGATTTCAGTTCATTTTGAAACGTATCAACATCTTCAAACGCGCGATAAATTGACGCAAATCGAATGTATGCCACCGTATCAAATTTGCGCAAATGCTTCATGACGATTTCTCCAATATCCTGACTCGTTACTTCACGGCGTTTGTGTTTTTGAATATCGCGTTCGATCGCGTGCACGAGCGTATCAAAGCGCTCCTGTGTAAAAGGACGTTTCGTTAATGATTGCATAATTCCTCGCTGCAATTTTGGTCGAGAGTACGATTCACGGTGACCATCACGCTTCACAACCGTCACATCAAGCAATTCCACTTCTTCAAGCGTAGAAAAACGGAAATGGCATTTTTCACATTCACGGCGACGACGGATAGAATATCCATCACCCGCGAGACGCGTATCAAGAACTCGTGTTTCTTTTGAACGACAAATAAGGCATTGCATACGACAAGAAGTATACCATACCCACGAAAACGAAACACCTTCCATGCGAGGAAGGTGTATTATCGTTACATGCCCATTTTTTTACGAATAAACGCGGGAATCTCGAGGTCGTTTTGATCGATATTTTTGTCTTTATCATGTGATGGTGCCGGTATGGGTTTTGGGGTTGGTTCCTGTGTCGACACCGGAGTAGTTTGTCGTGTTTGAAAGGTGCGACGTAAGGGTGGTGCCACAGGAGTAACCTCATCGCGCTCCGACGTCTCTTCGGTGGGAAGTGTCACTGAGGAAACAGGAACTGGCTGGGGGGGCGTGTATAGTTTCATTGTTTTTTTCGGAAAAAGATTGTTGCCATACAGAGGACGTTTGGGGCGCGTTGCAAACTGGTCATCATCGTGTTCGGTTTGCGTATTTGAAACCTGTGGCGAAAGTGGACGACGATCAAGCGACTCAAAACCCGTCGCAATAACGGTGATACGCACATCTTCGCCGAGTGTCTCATCAAACATCACACCAAAAATGACTTTTGCGTCGCTATCGGCTGAATTGGTAATGAGTTTAGCCGCCTCATTCACTTCTTGCATGGTAAGCGAGCTCGACGCGGTAATCGTAAACAAAATTCCACGTGCGCCGTCGATTGCCAAATCAAGAAGCGGACTTGAAATAGCCATATTGGCCGCGTCTACCGCTCGGTTTTCCCCACGACCGACACCAATGCCCATGAGTGCTGAACCGGTGTTCGACATGATTGTTTTTACATCCGCAAAGTCCACATTAATGAGCCCCGGCACGGTAATCACTTCTGAAATCCCTTGTACACCCTGGCGCAAAATATCATCAACGACTTTAAACGCTTCCATCATCGACGTTTTTTTGTCGATCACCTGAAGAACACGGTCATTTGGAATCGTAATAATCGCATCCACATGACGTGACAATTCTTCATGAGCCCGTTCCGCGATAGTCCTTCTTTGTGGGCCTTCAAATGAAAATGGCTTTGTCACCACCGCAACGGTGAGTACTCCAAGCTCTTTGGCAATTGCCGCAACAACCGGCGCGGCACCTGAGCCAGTACCACCGCCCAAACCACAAGTAATAAACACCATGTCAGTGCCATTGAGCGCGTCACGAATTTCATTTTGAGCTTCCTCCGCGCTCCGACGTCCCATTTCTGGATCCATGCCTGCCCCAAGGCCACGCGTCACTGTTTTCCCAATATGGAGTTTATGCGATGCGCTATTATGGTGAAGTGCCTGCACATCAGTATTAAGTGCCATAAACTCAACACCACGAATACCTTCGGTCACCATGCGATGCACCGCGGAACCACCTGACCCCCCCACCCCCACGACTTTAATTTTCGCAAATGTTTCAATTTCTGGTTTTACTTGAGGCATAGGGGTCGAAGTATTGAATACAAAATGTGTTCAAATTTATGTCTACTCAGCCAATTTGTTCTCATAGTGTAACGAGCGCAAGATACTCGTGTCAAGTAAATATCATGACAGAACCTCAAAAGTGTGCATAACCAAAAAATCTCCCACGCGGGAGATACATTTTGGACGCCAAACATGGTTAAGGAATGAGGGAGCGAAACACTTTTCGTACACGCTGACCCACCTTATTTGTCACTCCGGAAAAAGAAGATGCGCGCTTTTTCGTACCACGACGAATCGTATCATTCCCCCACCGCACAAGCCCAACTGCGGGAATAAACGCAATATCATGAATTTTTTGCGTAATACTTGGCATATCAATCGAAGCACCAAGCGTCACAGGCAACCGAAGAATATCTTTTGCAAGTTCTAATAACCCTTCAATTTTTGAGCCACCACCCACAAACACCACGCCGGCCGGGAGGCGCCCAGAACGATCAATGCGTGCCAGTTCTCGATCAACCGACTCTAAAATTTCAGCCATACGAGCACTTACTATTTCAGCAATATATTGGCGAGATACTTCTTCGGTCTGTTTGGCTCCGACATCTGCCAAATTAATGATGTCCTTCTTTTTTACCGCTTCGGGTAAACAATGACCATAGAGCAATTTTACCCGCTCCGCAACTTCAATATCCGTGCGTAATCCAATAGCAAGGTCGCTTGTGACATGCACCGACCCCATAGGGAGCGTGGCCGAATGTAACATATCCCCACTCTCATATACCGCCACGTGGGTAGTGGCGCCGCCGATATCAACCACAGCCACACCCATATCACGTTGTCGAGCGGTGGTGACCATATGACTTGTAGCAAAAATCGAAACGACAAGATCATGAATGTCATAACCGGTTCGGTAAATCGCTCGTTCAATATTTTTCAAATGACTCGAAAGCGCGTACAGCATGTTTGCTTCCACCTCAAGCTTTACACCGGTCATTCCGACCGGATCTTTGATGCCTGTTTGACCATCGACAGTATACCGTCGAGGAATAATATCCACAACTTCGTAATTAAGCGGTGTACCAACCATACGAGACGCTTCGTGCGCACGCAAAACATCATCAGGCGAAATCTCACCGTCCGCTTTTGCCACAGCCACAACTCCTTTTGTTGGCTGAAGCATGATGTGGTTCCCCGTAATGCCTACCCACACCGCGTCAAGTGGTACCCCCACCAAACGTTCGGCCTGCTCAAGAGCGCCGGCTATCGTAGAAACAACCTCCTCAATACTCGTTATCACTCCACGCTCAATACCGCTTGAAGGAACCTCTACCACAGCAATAATGTTCATTTCTCCTTCAGCATTTCCTTGTCCAACAACAACTCGTACCGCTGTTGACCCAATATCGAGTCCGGTAATAAGTTCAGTGTGACGACGCGAGGAAAGCATAGGTTACATTGGTAAAGTATACACGACAATACCCTACCTAAACAAGATAAAAAGATGCGGGGTAAACACTGCTCCAGCGATGCATAACGCGGTGAAAGCCGACACGAGCACACCAGCCGCCACCATATCTTTTATATGTTTTACTCCTGGAGACACCCGTGGAATTGCCATGTCAATAAGAGCCTCAAGAGCACTATTGCAGAGTTCCGCGAACAGTACAAAACCAATCGCAAAAAACACCAAAGCCCACTCTACGCGATTAAGACCACACACATACCCCAAAACGCTTATCACACCAGCCGCCACAATGTGGATACGAATATTTTGTTCGGCACGCCACGCGTAAGAAAAACCTCGACAGGCATGAGATACACTTCGAAAAAAGGAAGAAAGAAACGACATCATATACTTTTCTTTACAAGCATCTCTTGCAAGGGGTACATTTTTTCTTGTTCTTTTTTGGTTCCATGGTCATACCCAAACACATGAAGCACTCCATGCACAAGCATGCGCGTGAACTCTTCTTTTATTGAAATCTGATGCGTTTTTGCCTGTCGAACAATTTGAGGGTAGGAGATAAAAATATCACCGCGATCATCTGAAGAAAAAAACCCATCAGGAGCATCTTGTGTTGGAAACGATAATACGTCAGTCGTGCCCCGCATACGACGATGACGTTGGTTAAGAGTGGTCATGCGCTTATCGCCAATCACGTGCACACTCACAGTACTTTCGGTCTGGCCAAGATGAGCGAGGACACGACCCACCACTTTGACAATAAACGTGTCAGAACATGCGCAATGCTTAACGGTGCGATATATCGTCGCGTGGCCCATAGTTATGTCGCACTTGGCGTGACTGGTATGCGAGGTTGATCCGGAGTGGAAATAGCCGACCCCCCAAGGCGAAAACTTTGCATCATCATATCAAAAATATGACGATACAACACAACATTTGCGGATCCTTGATGATACGCCACAACATACACCCGATTCATGTCTTCCACATACCCAACTAGCCCATCTTGTCGAATATAGTACGGAATCATGAAACGATTGGTTTTTTTGAGAAGATCGCTGAACCGTTGATTTTGCAACACACGAGCAAACCACAATTCAAATGTCTCACCAGGGAGTTTTTCTGACTCAATAACCTCAATATAATCACCTGTTACCGCGCTAAACAGAACATGGGGAACAGAGTCTTCTACCGTGCCAACATCCCATGGAGTTGGGTAATAGATCTTCCACGAATGAAGCGGCTGCGTATACTCGAGCACACGACCTGAGTCAATAATTTTTACTGGCGCGAAGCCGGTTGGATTATAGAGGTTCATGACTTCTTGACCGTCATAATATCCGTCTCCGTCTGTATCCCAGGTGCCACTGTCGGTTTGAAGCACATCTTCTTCGGTATCCGTAAGCCCGTCATTGTCAATATCTGCATCGTCCGGCAAAAGACTAAGCGGTGACAAAGTAGGTAATGTTTGGCGCGTAGAGGTGGGCACTTCAGAAATAGAAGTAGTCGGCACTTGCGCCACAACTTGTGCCGGTGGTGGCTCGACCGGACGTATTTGCGGCTGCGGTATCGCTTCAAAACTTGGTGGTAGTGGTGAGAGCGGCCGGTTGGTCGTTTGGAGTGAACGTGTCACATACCAATATGAAATACCAACTAAAACAATGAGTGTGATGCCAACTCCAGCCCACATAAATACCGGACGAGACGTGCCTTCTTTAGGAATATCAAGCATGTCGCTCTCACGCTGTTTTGATTCCTGATCGTTTTTTTTGTCTTCTGTGGTGTCCATAGCCGCTTTCATGTCAGCACGGCGCGACACTACTGGTTTTTGCGGAGTCGGCGGGGTTACCTGACCCACAGGAATCATTTTTGGCGCCACCGAAGAATGGTCAGCGTGTGACGGTGCTTCATGTGCATACACGACTGGATTTGCTCCGCCGTAAAACGAATCAGGAATGACTGTTACCCTTGCTAACACAGGAGCCTCAGGCGGTCTTTCTTTTGAATTTTTTTTGAATAACCTAAAGGCCATACAAAATATGTACTATGGACTTATCGCGGGCGACGGTGTTGGTGGCTCAAAAATACGACCTGGACCTGTCGGGCTATACCCATTTTTAATCTCTTCTTCATCCGTATACCCATCACCGTCCGTGTCAGGATTTTGTGGATCACTTTTCCACGATACCACTTCGTCATAATCAGAAAGTCCGTCACCATCGGTATCGAAGCGGGTAGGATCTATTCCCAATTCTTTCTCTTTCAGATCATCGAGGCCATCACCGTCTGTATCGGGCACGGAGCCAAATAAAATTGCGTCATCGGCCGGATTACTATCATGATCAATATCTTCAGTTAGCTCAGACGAAGGAGAAACCGTAGGCGAAGGGAGATTATTGGTCTCTTCGGAGGAAGATATTGGTGCTGCGCCTGAATTATCGAGGCGAGGTGCGATATAAGCACCATATGCCCACCACCCGCCGAAACCAACACCCGCAACAACCAAAATAACCAGAATAACCAAAAAGACGCTTTTAATGATAGATGGCTCTTGAATACGATACTCAGGGTATGCGGCAGGAGCAGCAGCGGCTGGCGAGGGAACAACACGACGCACCTGTTCACGTGGCACTTTTGCCATGACTTCAAAATCAGAAGAGTCTACTGGCTCCGTATTGTCTGTGTGCGCATCCGCTTGTGCTGGTATAGGCTGGGACTTTGGTTTCAAAACCCCCGCCTCGAGTGCCGAAGGTTGTTCTTCTGAACCACCCACCTCGTCACCAGTAACGGAAGAAAACATATCTTCGGGCTCACCCATAGGTAAGTTGCTGGGTGCCTGACCTTTTCCTGTTGTTCCGGTAAGTTGATTATCGAACATACGCAATATATCTAAGGTTTAGATAACGTTCCCTTTCCTAAAGGATTATACCCATGGAGAACTTCTATGCCGTCGTGAAACCCATCACCGTCGGTATCTGCTTTTTTTGGATCAGTGTGAATCACTTGTACTTCAGTAACGTCAGACAGTGAATCATTGTCAGTATCGAAGTTGTGTGGATTGGTACCCAGCTGCGTTTCTTCTGCATTCGTGAGTCCATCCCTATCATCATCACCTGGAAAAGGGTTTGGATTTGGCATTGGCTCAGGATTAGGCCGCTCCTCCGTCGAAGTTGATGTAGACGATGGGAGTATTTCTGACGTTTTTTTTTGTGGCTGTTGCGTGATAAAAAACAGTCCCCCACCGATAAGAGTTATCGTGATCACTCCAAGCACAATGCGAACCCAGCTTTTTTGCATATGACCTATTATATACTAAGAAGCCACCTTCACCAACTTCCTCTTTATAAGTTATTGTGAATATCTTCAATGTCTGTCTCAAGACTCCCATCGCCCGATGGACCAAGAGCCCGAATCTCATATCTTCCATTTCCCGGATTCCGTACGATATTAAATACATGCCAGTATTGCGCGTTTGGATTTGAACTTGTTCCAACAGTGCCACTGATACGGAACACTCGTGGTAGGTAAACAGAACGAAGCGGATTCTGACCATTATGATATTCATACACCTCGACTGTAAAATTCTGATTATTTCGATACTCATACATAGGACGCGTAGTATCATCAATAAAGAACTGGAATGGCGCAATTGAATTTGCATTACGCAGATCAATCGTCATGGATTGAATAAATGTTTTTGATAGCGATAAATTTGGATGCACATACACTTCGGCAGGGGCGCTAGCATCTGTACTTGCTATTGACGAACAATCAATGCTCCACCAATAATTGGCAGTTTGCCCACCACCGATAGCGAGTTGCTGTTCACCAATGTTGTCACAAACATAGTTAACACTCTCTTGCACCGTACGTGCCTGCGCAATAGCCAAATTCACAATACGCCCACCGTTCTGAGGAAAGTCATTGTGGTAGAGATTTCCTAAAAATTCTGCTTGCGCTTGTGCCTCATCTTCACCCCAACGCACCACGACACGGAATACATTTTGCGGTACCGCGGGACTGAGCACATACTCGTAGCTCATAGTACCGGCCTGACCATCAACAGGATACGGAAATAAACTGCCTGGACCCGCAACTCTTGGGCTGATTGGTGGCTGTAACAACGTTTGTGGAATGGCCATGTGATTAACATCCAAACTATACACATCTACACACTGTGGATTTGTATTAATGTTTAATCTTGTATTAAGTTGATTGGAATTAACTGAAAAAACTGAAGTCGCTGGAAGCCCGAATGAATAATTTGCTGTTGCGGCCAGGAGGCGACCACCCATTGCTCCTTCATATATATATTGTCGATTATTTAATGGACCCACAGCACGATATGGCGCATCGAGACCACCACGAACCATGGACACATCATTTACGATACCCCACGCCTCAGAACCAGTCCGTAACCTCGATACGATTGGGTTTAAAATCGCAATCTGTGGGTTTGCGCCACCACCTGTAAAGTCAGCACAGTCCGTAAGGCCGTCACCGTCATTATCAATACCATCATTACAAATACCACCATCCGTTGTGCCTACATACCGACAATCACTCTGTTGGCCCTGGTTGCACGCCACGCGTTGCCCTAGACCATTCGCACATAAATGATCCTGACACTGATTTCCTGTTCCATTCAATAGACACTCAGCCCTATTTGCGCTACACACTTCTACCACACCGCACACTGTACATGTACTGTCAATTCGACGGCAATTATCCACACAGCGATACGACCCTCTATTTGCCACAGAAAGATTTCCGCCCGCGCACGCCAGTTGGGCTCCACCGCGTCCAAAAACCGCGCCACTCGATGGGTCGGCGTCACATACTTCTGGCCCCTCAACAATACCGTTCCCACAAAACGCCACTGGGTCTCTTGTTTCCTCTGTGCAGCGCGCGGAACAGTACACAATACGTTGACCATAGGGTGTATTTTGCGGAACAACACCATTATTTACACCATTATCACACGTCTCGTTTACCCCCTGACTGTTTGGTGTTTGAACCACCCCATCACCACAGTAACTTCCTGTTGGAGTTACAGGTGTAATAGCTGTGCGTCGAAAACACAAATTGGTACACGAATCAGCATTATTCGTGTTTCCATCATCACACTCTTCGTGTATTGCATTCACAATACCATCTCCACAGTACCCACCAACATTCTGACAATCGAACGAACAACTTCCTCCTTGTTGCCCATGGTACGTCGGAAGCGCATCTAAGACACACGCATCTCCATTTTCACACTGGGTATTTTGTGTACACAGTGTTTGTGACACACAGTAGTTGTCGGGTGTAAGCACAAGTCTACTTGTTGGCGTACGAAATATAGCCACGACAGCAGTGTCAGCACGAACAATGGGGCCGCCGCCACCAATCTGATTATTTGCGGTACTTATTTCCGACCATGTTTGACCACCATTATTTGTTGTTAGAAGGGCATACCCAATAACGTTTCCTGGGTAGGTTGCACCGGCCCACAACACCACTGTTTGCTGGTCAACAATCGCAATCTTTCCTCGAGCACTCAAAGATCCCTGCCGAAGTGAAGGAGTTGCAAAGACCTCCCACGTATTTCCACCGTCATCGGTTCGAGCAATTGATGTACCTTGGTCTGAGGTGACATACCCAATATACCGATTGGCAAATACGACATCATACGGAACAATGCCACCAGGCACATTTGCCTGAGTCCATGTATTTCCGCCGTCACGGGTAATAAAAAGTCTTCCTGTACCAACAGCCCAACCAAATTGAGCATCAAAAAACTGAATCTTGCGCCCCGCAATGCCAATAGATTGAATTGAATTCGACCACGTCGCGCCACCATCGGTTGATCGAAAAATAAGACCCTGATCGTCAAGAACAAACGCAATCTGATCTGAAACCATAGCGACGCTTGTAAGAGTTGAGGCGCCACGAACTTGAATTGTTTGCCAATCAACGCCACCGTTCACAGTACGTACTACAGCACCGTCAGTGTTGGGGCCATTGCGCAATCCTCCGGCAGCAAGTCCAACATTTTGATTAGCGAAAGAAACAGCATACAAATTTAAATTCGGACCATCAAACACACGTGTGTATTGCTGGCCAACCGCCCCAGAATAAATATGACTGCGCATTGGGGACGAAGGTGTTTGGCTGATCGTGGTCACAAGCCAAAGACGGTTACCACGAACACTTACCGAATCAGTGCCGGCCATAATTCCGGTCACACCATTTGTGGACTCTGGTTGAATGTCAAAACGTGCGTCCTTACACGACTGTTTATCACAAAAACCACTTTGGAATTGTGCTTCGGCTTTATCACAACGCTCCAATGCCGCGCCGGCCGCGTTGGTGTTTATTTGTCCATCACCACAGTACGCCCCTGAAAGCCCGTTGCAGTCTGTCGCGCAATGTCCATACTGTCCGTTCGCGCTACCATCATCACAGCGTTCATTACCCTCAATCACACCATTACCGCAACGGCCGGTTGGTTGACACTGTCCCACCTCAAGACGACACGTATCACCGCATCTTGTGCTTGCAAGTTGACCCTGTTGACACTGTTGCCCATTACCATCGGTAAACGATGTCCCGCGTGTTCCAGGTGGATCACACTCTTCACCCGCGTTCAAAATGCCATTGCCACACGCCCCGGCAACCGGACTTTGGGGAGTACCAACGCAGAAACGATTCGTCGTGAGCCGGTCGGTATCAAGCAGAGCATCAACGATACCTGTTTCGCCACGAAAATACTCAAATGGCACATGGAGTTCATAATTTGAACCATCACTCCGCACTGTATACTCATAGATACTTGCGTCTACCGGACATTGGAATGTGCCGCCGGTCGCCGCGTCAGGATTCCAACATGTCTGAGGATCGGCCCCATCACACCCACTCCAGCTATTCAGTGGATCTCGTGGAAGCGCGGCACCAAGTGCTTGCGACAATGTTGCCCCCCACGATGGCCAGCGGGAATTCGTGTACCCAGGGATATACGTACCTGATGAAAGAAGTGGGAAACGCTGGTCACGCGCGTACACGATTGAGGCGGCTGTTTGAACCCCCGCTACATCTTGTAGACGTGTCCAATCACGAAGTAATTTAGTTCGTGCGTTTGCGCAGATACGACCCTCACCCAAAGTGGTGCAGTCGCTATCAACCGTACATGCTACTCCAGCTGCGTCCGGTGTAAAAATATCACTTTCTCGTGACCCGTCACCAACCGAACAAAGCCCTACATCGCTAATATTGATATTGAACCGAAGCGAATTAATAAGCGCTGTAAAAACACGTTTGGTGGATTCTTGCGCGTCGGGGTTAATCGTAAATAAATACACATGATTTCCAAGAGTATTACGATCACGTTCCTCAAACTGATTAAGGCCGCTAATGTAGTAACTATTACCGTCAGTTAAGGCCTCGTACCCTTGTACCGTCACACGACGCATCGTTGACGGTACTGCCCCAAACTTCGCCTGATACCATTCAGTCAATGTGCGATATGCGGTAACCATAGGTACCCAACTTGGTGGTGGCACAGGCACCGAAGGTGCAGGGTCGCGCAGTGTAATACGAGCACTAAACCCCTGAGCGCTGGTTCCGTCTTCGATAATTAAAAATTCATATCGGCTATCTGGACTTGGATGCGCAATATCAAGAGGAAGTGTCACGTACTCTGACCCGTCGTTATCAATCGATGATAACAAACTTACTTGCGAGTTGGGAATCTGATCATTTGTTACATAGGCATTACCCGCGGGATTCAATAACAAAATACTAATACGTACGCGACCAGGATTTTGCCCGCCCGCCCAAAGAAGAGGGATTGGCTCACCAATTGGAAATTCATGACCTGCCTGAGCAGCATCACCCAAGAAACGCAGCGCCCGTCCATCTGGGACAGTTTCTGGCAATGGAGGAAGTGCTGGGGCCGGAGTAGGTGCAGGGCTTGGTGTAACAGGGGTCACTCGTGTGGTGTTATCGAACACTTGATACCCAATCGCATCGTCATTCCTATCATTAAAGAAAAGAATGCGACGCAAAGAATCACCGAACGGCGCGATTGCCCCATTACGAACATCGCCCAAAACGGTTGGTCTAAGATATGGAAGATCGTCGCTCGTATCATTCGAACGTCCCGCGTCAGCGCAGTATCCAAACTGGATATTAGGGTAGAAAGTTGCTCCATTCACCGCAATCGGTGGAATAGCGCCTCCGGTCCAATCACCGTCAAATTCATCATTATTTGCAACTGCGCCACGACGTACTGCATCTTCATACGGATATATACCGCGTCTAGGCCAAGGATTTTCGCAAAACAGCGCAGTGAGATCAAACGTGTCAGTGAATTGCGGTAAACGTGTACCGGCTGTCGCAAGCACATCTTGTGTAATCTGTAAGTGAGCAAATCCTGTAACTCTTTCCCCTTGCCCAAGAGTACGAGAACCGATCACCATGTGGTCAGTGTTAATAGTGGTACCGTTTGCAGGTATCGCAAACACAGCGTTATTTTGCGGCCCCCAAGCCCATGACCAGTTGTAGATATTTGGGATAGGCACGACTTGTTGACCTGCTGCCGTGCGCGCTGTCGCCACAAACTCCGCAGTTGTATTTGGTCTTGTAAACAAAAAGGTATTTGGTTCCACCACCACCTCATTTACTCGACAAATATCACGACCGGTCTCAAACACCCACGAACTTGCCTCAACATTTTGGGCGGTTGTATCAGGGCGCAAACTCACACCGCGAACATTTTTTATACCTGTCGTACCTCCGCGCAAAAGCACGGCATAGGTTGTATTTGCTTCAAGAGCGTCAAGAAGTTGCAGACGCACACGAGTGCTTTGTACCACACCTGAAGCATCGCGTGTATACGACGTATCAGAAATGAACCGAGTCGAACCTCCGCACCAATCAGCCACATTAACCTGATCAAGTCGTAATGCCGAAGCAAACGCCTGCCCTTCAAGGAGGGCTCTAAAAAAATGGCGAACGCGGAAAATGGTACCTCGAATAATGCCACGGGGTACTTCTTCGTAGGCCAACGTATCGCGAACCGCATCTGTTACATCATCGCCCGTATTCCGACACGGCACAGTAGCAGCACCAGCCGGATATCCACGAGCAATAACTATATTGCGTTCAAGAGTTGCCTCATCAAGTTCCCCTGTTGTTTCAAACTCAACAAGCGTATTACGGCATGCTGAAGCAGTCCCCTGAAAACCCGTACCATCCGCTGGATAACTTGAAGTACGCTCCGGACGAAGTTGGCAACATGAATTTGTACCGACCCCATACCGATTATCATTATTTCCGGCATTCTGTGGACAGTTGTTCGCCTGATCAGCCACTTGCGCGCCAGGAGGGTACTCAACAAAACCACATTGCAGTGCGTAGTCCCCTGTACCATGCACAGGCGACGCAAGTCGACTCGCCAAACTCGCTACAATATCAGCAGCCACCCGAGTCTCCTGACGTCCATCGGCTGGAATATTTTGCGATGCGCCCACAGCAGTTACTACTTGTATAGGATTTTGACCAATCGGTGTACGTACACCAGGAACTCGAGCAGTAACATCTGCTGGACTATACTCACACATGCCGTATTCCCCTATTCCATCCTGTCCATCGCCACAAAGTGATGGCGTCTCATATGTTACGTCTGCACCTCGCAATGTACACTGTGAGGTACACCCAGGAGCGCCAGATGCACAGCGTAACGTGGGCGCTGAAGTTGGGATATTTGTTTCATTACAAATATGCGCAAGTAAACACTGACTGGTACACACACTCACATCCTGAACCGCCACAGGATTCTGTACACCGTACAGGCGTATCGTACCAGGGCCAGTTCCCGACCCAGTTACGATTTCACACACTTCTCCACGATTGATTACTCCATCGCCACACATCGAAACAGCGCGCGTTGCGCATGCAGATAAAGTTGTGGCGTCTGTTCCAACTGGCCGAAGTTCACACCAACTTGCTGAGAGCACAGTACTGCCAGCACGAACACATGATTGCGTACAAGAGGTATCCTCTTCTACACCTTGCCGTGACTCACACTCTTCACCAAACAAAGGCTCAACAGCAGAATTACCGCATTGGTTTTGTGCATTACCTCGGGCAGTGTTTCCTATGAGCAAACAACGTTCATCACAAAAACGAGTATCAGCATTTGCACCTGTCGGATCACACTCCTCACCCTGCGCAGTATCCACGACCCCGTTTCCACACATGTTTGGCCCAGTACCGCGAGAACTATTTCCTGGACGCAAGCAAAAAAGTGAACAACTTACCCCAGGCACTTCAGAAGAAATTGCAATATCACAATCTTCTCCCGCGTCCACTGTTCCATTACCACACACCGAAACACCTGATTGCCTTCCGGAAATTAAAGATGAACCACGTGGAACACACGTAGGCGTACATTCACGCCTTGGGCTTCCCAAACTCGAAAAATTTGACACGCGAGCCACGTTTACGTCTTCGGTGCTCCATTGCCATCCGAACGTCCATGGGTTTAACCCCTGACCAAGAGGACTACATTGGTCTCCTGGACTCACCGGTACCGACAAGTACCTTGTCACCTGGCCAACAGCTGTCGCCGTAAACGATGTAGGCTCTACAACCACACTCGCAGCCACACAAATACCCGCTGTGGCTTTGGTTCGAAAACGCCACTGAAACGGTTCCAGAGGATTTCCTGGATTTGTAGACCCAAGCGCGGTCATCGCTCGAATTTGTGAAGACACCGTTACCAAATACCATGTATTCTCGAGAAGTGGCGACGCAGCTCCAACTTGATACCGCAAAGGATTGTCTTGTTCAACTACCGTCGTGAGTACTTCTTCAACTCGATTGGCGCAAAGTGGGTCTGCACACCGATACACATGAAGCGCGCCTTCATATGTTGACGGAAGCATGCTCTGATTGAACTGAACTCCGATATTGGCATTGGTACACGACTCACTGCAGTTAGGCCAAAACCCAACCACTCGTGGGTCACCCAAATCTACGGTTAGAGTGCTTTCCGCCTGAATTGTTGTGTTATTTGGCGTAGTGACAGTCGCATGAATTTGGGCAGTATCTGGAACAGAATTTGATAAGGCAGTCACAGCAGCGCGCGAATCAGTATACCGTGGAGGATCACGACGAGGAATAACACTGGCATATCCCGCATCTTCAGGCGGAACACTCCACACCCACCCTAAACCGTCGGCATTAATCACCGTACATGCCTCTCGTGGCGCACCCCAAATATAGTAAAATAAAGGATAGGGCGGATTAAGTGGATCAGCGGACGTACGAGGAAAACGGGGATCCTGGATAACTCCAAGAATAGTTGTGGTGTATTCCGGTGGTAAGATATGCGCGGTCGCGATTTCACAACGCCTTGTGCCTGTTTGAAACGTAAAACAATAAGCCGTGCCCGCGCCACATGGGCGAGTTGCTTGTAGTGCGTTTGAAACCGTTTGCGGTCGACCAAGAATAGTCCGAGATTCTTGTGAGCGGATACTTGTGCTAAGCTCAACACGATACCATGTATTCGCTGTAAGTGCTGTGGCGGCAGAGCGCGGTGCCACACGCAAACTTTGAGATTCGTAACGAATCAAGAAACTGTCGGTCACATCAACTCGGCCCGTGCAGTCTGGCGACACTCCATCACCACACGTCACCACACGTACGTTTGGACTTACGAGTGTTGACTCATCCATAGGAGTCGTAAATCGCGCGCGAATTTCCGCATTGACACATGTTTGCGTTCTCCCCCAAATATCACTTGGTGATGGCGAAGGCATGGCACTCGAAGCACCTGTGACATCACATTCTTCAATAACGGCGGGGAGCTGGGAAATTTGTCCATTCGTAAACCGCCACACATAACCCGCGTCGCGGCTTTCTCCTGGGCAGGCTTGATTAGTCGCAAGAAGTGAACCGTCACTGCAACAACGTTGACCTGCAGGAATTTCTTCGTCAGGAATAGTGCGACAGTCAAGAACGGTGTACGTCAAACTGTTTGATAATTGACCGTTTGAAGAAACACGAATAGGACCTGTTTGCATTGTAACTCCACCTATCGAAGGAATCACACTCAACAATTCGGATGCACTCGTAAAACGGACATCGGGAGCGCGGGCGGTAAGCCATGTTGACACATCAGCTGCATTCGCGCGAGCGGTCCAAAAATACACGATACTTGCTGAAGAAAGATTTGCGCCACGCAGCGTAATACCATCAGCAATGGTGCGTGGAGCTGGACCACGCTCTGGTGACATATTACACAAACTTGGTCGTGGGTTTCCAGCTACAACAGTGACTGCCGCGGTATTTACTAATGGACTTGATAATCCATGAGCGGTTCGCACATTCACAAACCATCGTCCAGGCTGTATGGTTGTTGGTACCTGAAAAACGACCTGTGTTGGAGTCCATGTGTCTCCACATGCTGGCGGAAGTGTGGCACGTGCCTCAACACACCCTGCGGGTAGATTTGACGGTGTACACACCAGGTCAAGAGCATTCGCGAGATACACCACACCTAAACGTCCGTCAAAGCCTCGGCCACTAATTGTCACATAGCTACCCGGGGTGGTTTCAGCCGGATCAATACCCGAAATATTGGGGACATCATTTGAATTTGGCGAAAGAATGGTAAACGGTACTGCATTACTTACCACCCCGTTAATAGTGGCAGCTACCGATACGACACCCGGACGCAATCCTTCAGGAACACGAGTATCGATACGTGTATCAGTGCCTCCTAAAATATTCGCTACCACCGGACCAAAACGAAGCTCACGTGTACCCCCCTGCAGCGACTCACCAATAGCACGCGCGTCTGTCTGAGGCAAACCAGCCGTTTGACCAGCGCCCACTTCAACACGACAAAGACGTGGACGTTCGGTGGTATTTTTCAAAAATAACCCATTACGAGGTCCACCACGTGGACCACGAGCATCAATGGTTGTATCCGTTAAAGCAGTATTATCCGCGCGCACGACGCGAATAGCTGAAAGTGACGTTTGTGGTAATACCGCATCATCAGGTACTTCCGCAATAACAGTAGAGTCGCTCCAAGGAGAAATTCCATTACACGCAGCCAGGCTCGCATTAGCCCACTCCGCTCCCGCAATCACCCCATCATTATTACGGTCAACGCCAAATTGCACCTGCCCTGGAGTTGTACCAAAAAAACGACCGTTTACCGTAACCCACGAACCCGCGGCTCCGTCCCAAGGATCAACACTCGTAATGATCGGGGTGGCCTGACATTGGCCTGATACACATTGACCTGATACACATTGCCAATTTTCTGCACAGGCGCCCACACTTTGACACGAGGGACCTGCATCAACATCGGTTTCATCCTCATCTTGAATGCCATTCGCGCAGTGTGGCGCAACCGTCACGAATGTTGCAGATACCGCTACATTATTTCCATCAATATCATACGCACGAGCGGAAATCACATACCGTTCTCCCAAACGAGTGTTTGAAGCAAGAAAGAGCCGATATGTATACACGTACGGATCAACGACCCCCGCGTCAGAACCCCGTACAACCGACGGCCCACCTACTGCCGTGATTGCCGTGCTCTGTCCTTCACGACCAACATCGAGACGCACATACCCAGCCCCCGTGTTGTCGGTCACAGGTATACGTATTTCCACTTCACGATTTACAGGAATCGGCGCATCGGCTGCACGCACCCCGTCGATCATAATTCCACCTGGAATATCAGGGGGAAAAATATCAATAGCGCCTGGGGTATTTACCCCAAAAGTGGCTTCTCGTGGAAACGTACCACACGAAACTGATTCTTGAAGAGTTTGTCCTCGCACATCTCGTATGCCGTCGTTCACTCGCACCCGATACTCACCCTGAGGTAAACAACCTGGGGTTTCTTCACATGCTGAGGTGCCAGTATATACTCCCTCAAGAACTTGATTGGCCGGATCTGCAAATCGAAATGAAAAATCATTTGTAGTCGTTACACCATTACGCCATATTTCTACAACCTGATTCGCGCCAGTTCGTAACCCTCGACTAAACACAACACGTATAGTCGCGTTATTCATGTTCGTACCATCAGTTCGCGGCGTCATACTTTGCACGATAAAGTTATCACGTGCGCAGCACCACGAAGGATTAGCAGAACAATCAAGAGAGCCTCCGCTATTTCTTCCACACAACTCATCATACCTAGGGTCATTTGCAAGAGCCAAATCAGCGCAACTCGCAAGCGGATCACCTCCGGCCAATCCTGTTGCGCCCTGTAAACGATTCAACACAAAACGACTAATGGCAAACGCGGACAAAACAATGACCAAACCAATAGCACCATTCACTAAAATCTTACGAGCATCTTCAATTTTTCCTTCATCACCACCAGCAGTCATCCACGTTACCCCCCCATAAATCACAATTCCAACAGCAAGAAGTGATAAAAGGCCAAGAAAAATATTAATAATTCTGGCAACAATCACACGAATATCTGTGCTCGCTAAATTGCTCGCGCCCTCAAAACTATTTACACCGAGTACATCGTTTGTTCCTTGCGCGAACGTAGGGTGAGCATAAAATACGAAACCACCGACCAAAAGGAAAAAAAAGAAGAAAATAAAATGGAGCAAATGACGGCGGATATATAAGGCGATACGTGACATACAAGAAAACGCAAAGATAATTACGGTTGCACCGGGCTCACTGTGGCGCGCTGCATAACCGTTATGCAGGCTGGAATATTTGGTTGCACGCGCAAGTCTTGTCCCGCTTCTTGTCGAAGCGTTGTTTGAACACACCCAGTGTCTTGATCTACCGATGTTTGAGGAGATACAGAGACACAATTCGTATTTCGAATAATCTGTCCATTTGCATCCTCTTCGTAGTCACAAATCGTAGGTAAACCAGGTGTATCTGCGACCGGGCCACGACCGGGGTAAAAACAATTTTGATTCGCGGAACGCACCGTGCTTGGCACCTGTGTAAAGTAATAAAATGGAGTGCCACCCGGACCAAAAGAACGATGCCGAACAGTCACCTCAGTAAATGTCGTGTCGTTTGGTCCTGTAATAAGCTCGGATATGGGGGATGACCAGGGACGGTCGGCACCATTCGCCACAGGAAACTCATTTAAAGCAATATCACCGAGCGTGCTTGGCCACATGGAGCCGGTAAATGTAAGAGTAAGAGGGTCGTCACTACGCACCCCTTCTTCATCGATTCGTGGACGCACTTCGCGAATAACAGGAACACTCCGATCAATGGCGGGTATAACTCGTATACTCCACCAAAAATTATCTGGTAAAAGTTCATTCGGCGCAACAGGGCGATGCGGATTTGCGAGCACACCATCACCTGGCAGCGCACCACGAGCGTTGCGCGAATTACTTGGCCCGGTATCAAGGGCGTTTCCCGCCATATCCATAACACCGCTAAATGGTACGGCCTCAAAGGTGGCACTCCCTGGCACTGTTTGAGCGGTACGCACAAGAACAGTGAGATTATTCACACATGCCGGATTCGTCTCATCAGCACATACACTTGGCAAACAATACATTTGATCGCCACAACTGTTTTGTCCACACACGTCACTTGGTACAAACTCGGCCGTTTGATATGCATTTGTGACACGCCATTCACCGCTTGGCATGACCGCCCCAGGGGTTGTGGCGCCAAAAATAATATGTGAAAAAGATCCCGTGCCTCCCTGTACCGTTGTAGGATCCATGGCCTCGCTAAACTGTACTTGCGCAATCGTGTTACGGGCTACACGCGCGTTATGGTTTGGATACACACTAAGCACCGTTGGCGGTGTCACATCAAGGAGTGTATTTGTCTCAAACGTCCAGTCATATCTGCGACCACGTTCTCCGGCAAAAATACTCGCGGAACGATTTGCCACCTGAATACCTTCACCGAGTGATACACGATACGTCACTGGCTCTGTAGGTGACCCAAGAAGTTCGATTGGGCGAAACAGTACACTGCGTACAGAACCGTCAGCTGCGTAGGTAAGTAACGCCGCCATATCAATGGTCTGGGCTGTTCCTGATGCGGTAACCTGTACAACAGTCGTAGGGTGATCACAGTGCAGTGCCCAGTTCAACTCCTCACCCTGTGGCACAACACAGTCACCAAAAATACCGTTACCATTTTGGTCATCAGCAATGCTTCCGGGATAAATCGCTTCGCGGAACGTAACGGCAATACGTGAATTGCGCGGCACATCACGTTGGTTGCGAAATGGATAATGTTCTCGTACTGCTCTCCCCAATGCGCCGCTTGCAAAAAATGAATCTCCTGAAGTATTTTGGTCAACGAGCGAAGCACCACGTAAACCAGTAGCCACCCCAAGACGGCTAATGATAAAACGCGTAATTCCCCACGCCGACATAATAATTGCAAGTCCAATAACCGCGTTCACAATAATTTGCCGACCCTCAGCAACTGCTTGCTCATCTCCATTAGAAAAAAGAATTTTGGCACCTGCGTACAAAATAAGGCCAACCGTCAAAATACCAAGCAGGCTCAAAAAAATGTTGATGACTCGCAAAATGATAATTCGAATATCGGTACCGGCGAGTGGTAAGTTTTGATCAAGCGCGTTTACCCCAAGCACATCTTGCCCTGTGGCACCTTGCGCAAACACATGCGGTACTGAAAAAAAATACGCACAAACTAAAAAAACTGCGACAAATACGCCAACGAGGCAAAACGCAGTTTTCTTAGGATACTTTGAAATAAGTTGTGTGAACCCCGGAAGCAGCATGGTACCAAGGAGTCACTATGAGTTAGTTTGAACCAGGTAGGAGCGAGGTGACCATCGCACGGACCCGTGCGCCGTCGGCCTCACCTTTTACTTCTTTCATGACCATTCCCATTACTTTTCCAACATCTTTTGTTTCATCCATGGTTTGGAGTACGGTTTGTATTTTTGCTTTTAAATCTTCATCGCTCATTTGTTTTGGCAAAAATTCTTCAAGCACTACCAGCTCAGCCATGGCCGTTTCTTTTAAATCACTTCGACCACCTTTTTCATACTCCACCATCGCGTCTTTGAGCTGTTTTACTTGTTTTGCGACAATAGGAATAATCGCCTCGTCTAACAATGGTTCACCAGCATCAATATCAGCATTTCGTACCGCTGACCAAAGCATGCGAAGCGGAGCAAGACGTGCTTGATCCTTACTTTTCATGGCCGTAACTTGTGCATCTTTTATACGGTCGCGGAGCGACATAGATTACCGTTTAGGTTGAAAAGCGTTCTCTTCTTCCTGTGGAAGTTTGCCGATTTTGCGTAAATACGCTTCTTTTGCCTGTGATTGCGCGTACGCAACCGCTTGCTTACGACGTACATTACGGCTTTTTGGCGGAGTAAAGTATTTCACTTTTTTTGCCTGTAAAATCTTCCCTGATTGTTGCCAGCCTCTTTTGGCCCTTCTCATGAACGATTCAAATGACTCCCCTTTCTTTCGTTTCATTTCCGACATACCTTGCGTTTACACCTCCCAGTGGTGCATTAAAAATAGATAAATACACTATACCAGATTTTTTTTGAGTCGTCAACCTTGTTTTTTAGGCTTTACCCTGCAAAATCTTCTTTGCGTGAGTCGACACCTGTTTTTCATCAATAATCTCCTGAATGCCCGATGCCATATCGCGAATAATCACCGTACCATCCTGAATCTCTTTTTGACCTAAAATAATCGCATGGGTCGAATTGAGACGGTTTGCAATCTCAAGTTGTGCCTTGAGCGACCCTTTTGCCAGGGCGTGGTTTACCAATACCCCGTCACGGCGCATCTGTTCAATCAGTTTAAGCGCCCGGCGGCGTGACTGTTCGCCGAGATGAGCAAAAAAGAGTGGTGATACTGAGCCTTCAGTCTCAGAGGTCGGCAGTTGGCCCTCTTTTTGTTTGCGCATCGCGGTAATAATACGCTCAATACCCAACCCAAACCCCGCGGCGGGCGTTGGACGTCCACCAAGTTGTTCAACCAGTCCGTCATAGCGACCGCCGCCACCCAACGCGAGTGGTTTGCCATTTTCGGGAACCTCTTCATCAACAAAAAACTCAAATACCGTGTCACAGTAATAATCAAGCCCGCGCACCAGCATTGGGTCTGGCAAATATGGAATTTCCATTTCATCTAAATACTCAAGCACACGCATAAAGTATTTACGCGATTCATCAGAAAGCCAATCGATAATTTTTGGCGCCTCGGCCACCACCTCTTGATCCTCAGGTTCTTTTGAATCTAAAATGCGAAGTGGATTTTTAAGTAACCGCTTTTTTGATTCTTCTGAAAGCGCATGGCGCTTTGTACGAAAATACCCGGTGAGTTCTACCAAATACCGCTCCCGATCTTCGGCTGAACCAATACTATTCACGCTCACGCGCGTATTGATACCCAAATCACGCATGACATTATACGCGAGCGCAATAAGCTCGGCATCAACAACAGCGTCACGTTCACCGAGTGAGTCAACATTCAATTGATGGAATTGACGATAACGACCAGCTTGCGGACGATCATGGCGAAAAATTGGTCCCACGTTCCACACTTTGACCGGCTGTGGCACAGCATGCATACCGTGTTCAATATACGCACGCGCTACCGAAGCCGTTGTTTCCGGACGAAGCGCAATACGCTTTCCTTCAGCATCTTCAAAAATATACATTTCTTTTTCCACAATATCTGTTCCCCTGCCAACACCACGAATAAACAAACTCGCATCTTCTAAAATAGGAGTTGCCATATAACGGTACCCATACGCCTTTGAGGCTGACTCAGCCGCATGATTTACCGCGAGCCAATACTGTTCTTCACGTGGTAAAAAATCTTTCATCCCACGCAACAATGAAATTGTTTTGTTTTGTTTTACTTGTGTTTTATCTTTGTCTGCGACAGGCGTTGATTTTGGTGCAAGTGCTGATTTTTTAGCTACCGGTTTTTTCACTGCAGGTTTCGTTTTTTTCGAACTCATAAATAATAGCTATTCTGATACCGACGGTTGAACGTCAGTATCATTAGGATATGTTGGTGTTTTAAAAATACCCGTGCGTGAAAGCGGCCACCCCCGAAACCAAGCTCGACCAACAATGCCATCGAAAGTGATAGGGCCAAATCCACGTGAATCAAAGCTTTCGTCTCTATTATCACCCATCACGAAATACTCACTTTCGCCAAGAAGGACACTTTTTTCGGCATTTGGTGTCGGCTCAACCAGGTACGATTCATTGAGAACAAAACCTTGCGCGTGTTCAGTATTATAAATGATAATCTGACCATTACGAATCGTCACGCGTTCGCCTGGCAAACCAATAATTCGTTTTAAATAATGTTCACTTGGATTCACCGGTGATACGATCACCACAACCTCACCACGCTCTACCTGTGGCTCATGCTCAAGAGCACGCAATCGATATGTTAATTTATCAATGATAAGATATTCATTTTCATGAAACGTTGGCTCCATTGATTTCCCCTTTACATAAAAGGGTTTAAATAAAAATGTTCGAACAAGCGCGATGGTGACGCCAGCTAAAACCACCATTTTAATCACTTCTAGAAAAAAAAGACCGAGTGCGGCAACGAATGAACGTGACCCGACCTGCGCCCCTTTATTGTCAGACTCATTGTTAGGGATATTTTCAGTAATCACAAAAAAGGAACTTAGAAAAATGTAGATGTAGTATACGGGAAAAAATGCGTGTTGTCAACCATGGTCAAAAACAAAAATATACCTACGTGTAGGCATATTTTTTTGTGGGCGTGGATGGAAATCTCACACGCACCGGCTTCGCCTCGCTTTGGGAAAGGGTTTCCACCCCTTCCCAACCATCCCCCAGCCAAGGCGGGAACCTACCGGTTCCCAAACCCTCCCCTGTTCGACTCTATCCAGTCCCATATACAAATACCAAAGACATCCCATTTGGGATGTCTTTGGTATTTGTGGGCGTGGATGGAGTCGAACCATCGACCTTTACATTATCAGTGTAACGCTCTAACCAACTGAGCTACACGCCCATACGGTGGGTCCGAGAAGAGTCGAACTTCTGACCTCCACAATGTCAATGTGGCGCTCTAACCAACTGAGCTACGAACCCTTCTCTTTCTCGCGCATAAAACGCAAAAGGAGTATACCCCACCCCAAATGATCTGTCAATACAAAAACACCCCGTACGGGGTGTTTTTCTTTGAAGCAATTAGATGTTCAAATTTTCAACCGCGCTTGTATCAATATCATCGTTATAACTTGATGATGCCTGAGCCATTGGCGCATCGTGGTGCATTGGACCACGGCCACCCGCTGGTTCATTGATTTTGAGGTTTACGCGAGCGTTATTTTTCGCGCCCACCACGCGAAGAAGGGTGCGGACGGCACGAGCGGTTTGCCCCTGACGACCAATCACATACCCCATATCGCTTGGATTTACGTCGAGCGTAATTAACACTCCACGTTCATCCACCGTACGTGTGGTTTTCACATCATTCGGATTGTTCACAATCGCCTTGATGACGAAGTCAACAAACTGTGCATCTGAATCCATAGAAATTCACTACAGAAATAAATTAGGTTCAAAAAGAACTGAAAAAAGTATACCAAGCACCCCTTGGGGCTGTCAACGCATTACTCAGCTTTTGGCTTTTTTGCGTCAAGTTTAACCTGGCGACGCTGTGAAATAGCCACAGACTTGCGCTTCTTTTCAGGTGCTTTCATGAGACCTGCTTTCACAAGCTTGTTTTCAAGCGTTACTGATGCCTGCGCACCAAGACCAAGCCAGTGTTTTAAACGCTCCGCGTCAATCACAAGCTGTTTTTCTTCATCTTTTACCAAAGGATAAAATTGACCAAGGAGTTCCAAATACCGACCATGCGTATCACGACGTTTGTCTGATACGATCACACGGTATGATGGTGATTTTGTTTTTCCGACACGCTGCAAGCGAATCATGAGCATAAACCGTACATGAACTTAACAAATAAATAAAACGACGGAATTTGTGAGAGTGTGCGTAGTATAGCACAAAAAACATACCTCGTCAAGACCCGCCAACGAGAAGAAAAGACTGAAAACGAATAGGGGTTTCGCGCATTACCCCAATTTCACACTCACGAGCTGACTTATACCGTCATTGCCCATGGTCACCCCGTACAGGGCATCGGTGGCATGCATGGTAGTGCGGTTATGGGTGATCAAAATAAATTGCGACGAGGTAGCCAATTCTTTCAAAATCGCGGTAAAACGAAGCGTATTGGCCTCGTCAAGCGCCGCCTCCACCTCATCAAGCAGTACAAATGGCGATGGGTTTGTTTTTAAAATGGCACAAATAAGAGCAATTGAGGTCATGGTGCGCTCCCCGCCAGACAGCGACGCGAGTTCTTTAATCTTTTTTCCAGGCGGACTCGCGACCACTTCAATACCAACAAGCACCTCTTCTTTTTTCGTTTCAGGTTCTTTTTCAAGAACACCACCTTCTTCAAGACCAAACTCATCTTCCCCACTTTCAATTTTTGCCTCCGATTCTGCCGGCCCATATATTTCGACCAAATCTGCTTTACCACCCTCAAACAAAACTTCAAAGTATCGTGAAAACTCTTTTTTTATTCTACGAAATGCCTTGTCACGACGCTTTTTCATCACCTCGTCGAGCTCTTTGGTCATGCTCGTCAAATCACCAAACGCTTTGGTGAGGTCAGCAAGCTCCGCGGAAAGCGCGTCATAGCGCTCTTTGGTTTCTGTGTGTTCACGAATCACATCCTCGTCAATGCCACCGATAAGCGTTAGCTTGTACTTCAATTTTTGAATCTCCACCTGCACCTGCTCAAGCTCGGCCGCAGACACCACCGGAATATCGCGTGCGCGCATAGCGGCAACCGACTCGTGTAATTCTTGATACACTTCATTACTCACATCTTCACATTTCGTGTCACACTTCGCCAGTTCAATTTTTTTACCATTTCGGTTATCAACGAGCCCATTTAGTGCTGTTTGTTCTTTTTGCATCGTGTCTTGGAGCGCAAACACCTGACGCTTCTTCAATTCTTCTTCTTCATTAAAAGAAGCCATACGAGCACTCGCTTCTTGTTGAGCTTGTTTTGCCGTTTCAAGTGTTTCATCAAGTTCGTCACGTTCTTTTTCAAGCGCTTTAAGTGCGGTCGTATATTCTTCTGGACTCATGGCGAGAAGCGCGCGCTCTTGTTCTAAACGACCGAGCTCACGCTCAACACTGTGTTTCTGTTCCGAGAGAAACGTGACTTTTGTTTCTGCCGCAACCTGCGATGATTCACGTCCACGTAGTTCAACTTGAAGTGTTTCAAGACGCCTGTCAATGTCGGCTCGGCGTTGATGCAGTGATGACACATCACGTTCGCTCACTCCGTCGTCTTCACCTATAGCAATGGAGCGATTACCAAAACTAAGCCCCTCCTGTCGACGCCGACGAAACCCACCTTTAATGCTTCCATTCATTTCAAACAAATCACCCTCTAAGGTCACCATGCGCGTTTGCCCAAGACCAATGCTGCGCGCGGTTGGCATGGTATCAACAACAATCGTATTCCCAAATACAAATGAAAATACTGGCTCAAACCGTTTTTCGAACGTCACCAAATCAATCGCACGACCTTGCACGCCTTGGGCGTGTAACAAATACTCAGAGACATCGCCATTTCGCGGACGAATACGGGTGAGCGGTAAAAACGTAGCGGTACCAAGTTCTTCACGACGCAAAAAAGAAATGCAACGTTCGGCTACCTCTTCATCGGCCACTACTAAAGACGACAGGTGCGCGCCAGCCGCCACATCAAGCGCGAGCTGAAACGTTTGCTCGGCCGTACCAAGCTGGGCCACAGCACCGAACACGGTTCCAAACTGACCGCGAGATTCTAAAATAGCCTGCACTGCTTTTAGTCCAATCGCTTGAAACAGCTGTTGTTCGTGGCGCGCGTTTCTAGCACGTTCTTCTACCTTGGCAATATGTGACAACACTTCGGTGCGTTCAAGCAAAAGCGCGCGATGTTCGACCTGCAGTGTTTCCAATTCATCAGCAGCCGCGTGCGCTACGGTTTCAAGAGCCGACAATTCATGCGCGATACGTTCCACCTCAGCTTTGGCGGTTGTCATGTTTTGCTCAAGCCACCCAACGGTTTGCTGTCCGGCTTCCGCGTATTCGGTTTGCAACTTTCCCGACAACTGCGCGCGATCACGCTCTAACGTGTTCACCGTGTCAGACGCCACCTCGTATTCTTTTTGCAAAGCACGGTACACCTCTTGCCGTGAACCAGCATTGGCAAGCCGAGCTAATTCGGTCTGCACCTCAAGCAACCGTTTCTCGGCCACAGCAATCATATCGTCGAGGCGCGTCACCTCTATATGTAAATCACCGCGTTTATCATCGTACTCTTTCCACAGGGTGGAATAATAGGTTTCTTGCGCGCGACGAAGCTCTTCCTCCACCATTTTTCGTTCCTCCAATTTTTTCATTTGTCGCGTGAGGGTTTTTAAGCGTGGCTCTACTTCAGCCAAAAGCAAATTGGCCTGATGCATGTTTTCGCTCGTGCGCGCTAATTTAAGCGCGGCCTGATGACGCTTAATTTGCAACTCCTTAATACCAGATGCTTCATCAAAAAATGTTTTTCGTTCGGCTGGAGTTTGGAGTAACATGCGGTCAATCATCCCCTGCCCCACAATACTATATGACCCCTGCCCAAACTGGGCTTTTGCCAAAAGAAGCTGTACATCAAGAAGACGCACAGGCGACTCATTAATAAGGTACTCACTTTCACCCGTACGATAAATACGACGCGTAATCACAAGCTCGTCGTACTCAATAGGCAACGCGTGATCAGCGTTATCAATGGTTAAACTCACACTCGCCAGGCTCAGTTGTCCGCGAGTTTCTGACCCAGAAAAAATAATATCATCGCTTTTTTTGCCGCGGAGGGTTTTCATGCGTTGCTCGCCCATCACCCACCGAATAGCGTCGGCAATATTCGACTTTCCCGAGCCATTTGGCCCAACGACAGCGGTAATACTATGTCGCCCATCAACAGCCGGCAAAAAGGTCACGGTCGTTTTGTTTGCAAACGACTTAAACCCTTGTATGTCGAGGGACTTTAGGTACATAATGAAAAGAAGTATAGCATGGCTTGACAAAAAGCGACAAGTAGCGTATATTCGCCAGTTCCCTTTATATATGGACTATTCAGCAAGGCGTCTCCATGACGAAATCATGCGCGCCAAACACATCCTCCTTGTGCCCCACCAACACCCAGATGGGGATGCTTTGGGCTCGGTCGGGGCGTTTATGCAATGGCTTCGTGAACTCCAAAAACCGCACATGGCGTTTTGCCCGACCCCTATTTCTGAACGCCTCCGCTATCTTCCCCATGCCGACTACATGGTGACTGACCCTGCCATATGGCATGAAGAAAAATTTGACCTTATCATTGTCTTTGATTCTGGCGACCTCACCTACGCTGGCATACAAACACACATTGACGCACTTCCCTACAAACCTCTTGTGGCAAATATCGACCATCATATTTCGAACACATTTTTTGGTGACATAAACTTAGTCTATCCGAAAGCAAGCTCTACGAGCGAAGTGTTGTATACCTTTTTGCGAGAAAATAACGTGGTCATTCGACGCGACATTGCTACCTGTCTTTTGACCGGCCTTATGTATGACACCAATAATTTTACAAACGCAGGCACTACCGACCGTTCGCTTGTCATTGCGGGAGAACTCATTCACGCCGGCGGAGACATACACATGGTTCGTAAAGCACTCTTCCAAGATAAAACCATGCACGCTCTCAAATTATGGGGTACAGTGCTTGGTCGCCTTGATAAACACGATGAACTAAACCTTGTACACACCTTTATTACCCTCGACGATCTCGCTGCGCATGGCGCGACCGACAAAGATACCGAGGGTATTGCAAACTTATTAAACGTTCTTGGTGATGGGAAAGCGTCCCTTGTATTGCGCGAACTTGAGGGTGGCAAAGTCAAAGCAAGTTTTCGCACGACCCACGATGACGTCGATGTATCTCTTTGGGCTGGACTGTTTGGCGGTGGAGGTCACAAAAAAGCCGCCGGGTTTGTTACCGAAGGTACTATTGAAAGTGTGAGGGAAAAAATTATGGCGGGAATACGGGGAAATGGCGCAGTAGTAGCAGAATTCGCAAACCAATAATTTCTTTACAAGAGCAATATGCTCTGATAGGCTTAGATGTATAATCTTTTGTATGAACAACAATTACCTTATTCCAACTGTCATTGAAAAAACCAACATGGGTGAGCGCGCCTACGACATTTACTCACGCTTACTCAAAGATCGCATTATTTTTTTAGGCACAGAAATTGATGATGGCGTGGCGAACGCGATTATCGCGCAACTTCTTTTTTTAGATAATCAAGATCAAGAAAAAGATATTAAACTCTATATCAACTCTCCGGGTGGATCAGTCACCGCTGGTATGGCGATTTACGACACCATGCAATTTATTAAATCCGACGTGTCAACCATTTGTGTAGGTATGGCGGCGAGCATGGCATCGGTGCTTTTGGCTGCTGGTGAGCCAGGAAAACGCTTTGCACTTCCCAATAGCGAAGTCATGATTCATCAAGTAATGGGTGGTACACAGGGCCAGGCCAGCGACATCAAAATTCACGCCGAACGAATTCTCAAAATGAAAGAAAAATTAAATTCAATTTTAGCCAATCACACCGGACAAAATATTAAAACGATTGAAAAAGACACAGACCGTGACAACTTTCTTGACGCTGAAGCGGCAAAGAAATACGGCCTCATTGATAAAATCGTATCTTCACCACAATAAAGGAGAAAATAAAAAACGACACCAACCTTTACTCTGAATACTTTTTCAGAACAAAGGCTGATAGGTGTCGTTTTTTGTTTCTTACGAGACCGATCAGCATTCATGATTATGATCACCTCCTTTGTCTGTCGATCTCCGTTTCTTGGACGACTTCCCGGCTACACCGTGACAAGACCCTCCATGTCCCAGTCGAGCACGATCCCAGCCTCGAACGGAATGATGAGCCCGTTTCCAACCTGACCAGGGACGGTATACGGCCGCTTGACCATGCGCAGAAGGCGAT
>CAZYEQ010000003.1:28878-40747 GCA_964646505.1 uncultured Gammaproteobacteria bacterium | reverse complement strand
GCGGTGCATATCCACGAGCATTGCAAATGGGCGAAGGTCTGGGGCGTGGGGCATACGGTTGAAGTCGCCAATGGCGATGTGGTTAATCTTGCACCGGGTAAAGCGGCACGATGATTTCCTCTGGCTTAAACCAATGATTAATTTCATCTTCTGCTTCTTTAAGATGGTCTGGAAGCTCATCCGCTTTTTTGGTGATGGGATATGATGTCTGTTTTTTCTCTTATGGCGTGAAGTGTGGCAAAAAAAGCGTGAGTAATAGCATCAAAGTGTTTCGTGTGGAGTGAAGGTAAATACACAATGTGTACACCCTCTACGGTGTCCGGTGTTTTTTGTGTATACCAACGACGAGCGTACACGGTTACCGTGTGCCCATTTGTGGCAAGGGTTGTGGCAAGATCATGGACATGGCGTTCCACCCCACCAGAGGTGGCTGGAATGCCTTTTTGTCCAATCATGGCAATACGCATAGTTTAGCTATAGTAACGTAAAACTGTACCATCTTTTAGGTAATGTGTCAAGTGGTAAAAGTGGATAAACCGACGCCGGCAAAACTAAAAAAACCGCTTATTTAAGCGGTTTTTTTAGGTATGCTAGGGAAGAACAAGAATACCATTCTTTTTGGCGCGGTCGTCGAGGGGGACGCTGGTACCAAGGTTCGACTGAATAATTTTTTCTAGGTGTTTTTGAGTGACGCGGTCAATACCTTCTACTTTCAGATTCCCGAGAAGTGTGGGAGATGTGCCAACCATGTCGGGGGTAGGTGTAAAGATTATTTCAAAAGCAATATCGACAGCAGTGTTGGCGGGCAGGGTGTTTCCGTGCCACACGACGGAACGCGTATGGTTGTCGAAGGTCGGGGTGTCACCGGTTGTGGCACTGACTTGGTTACCAATCTGAGTGTTCGGAAGAAGGGTCGCTGTAAATGTTGGGCGTTCAAGTGGGGCATTGCCATTTTGGATTGTGACGATGACCCAGTATGTTGTTTCTTTCCCAACTTTTGGTGGAAGTGGGCCACGTCCTAATTGGTCTCCTTCGCTTGTGTAATAACGCACCTGACCATCAAAAGTAATGGTTGTGCCGATCGGTAATTCGGGTAGAGCGAAGGGGGTTGCGACACGGCTTTTTCCAAAAGAATACGAAGCGCCAATAGTTCCCCGAAGAGTGAGAACGGTGGCCGGTGTTTGGCTACGAAGTGGAATGGCAATAGACGTTGTTGTAGAAAATACACTTTCGTTCAGTGGTAATTGTATCGTGTCGTTCACTCGCGTGCTTTTTGGGTAGCGACGTGCAAATAAAAGTGTGTCGACTGTCTGTGGATCAATAACCAAAAAGAGTGTCGGGTTTTGCAGTGACGCGTGAGTTTCGCTGACAGGGGATATGGTTAGGGTAACGGTGTCTCCGGGTGATACGGCTGTCGGTGTGTTTTGCCAGGCTGTGTCGAATTGCATCTGTATTGGTTTTACATGTCCGTGTATTTGGAATGGTTCTTGAGAAAATGTGGCAGACGCACTTGTTATAGCGGGTGTAAAGATGAGGGAGAATGGTCTGCCCTCCTTCGATAAACGGTCGACATTCGTGGAAATCGTTCCAGTTATCGTGGCGGTTTTTCCAGGGGCGAATTGATTGAGATACAACACACTCTGTACTATCTCACCTTCTGAAGCCTGTGCGTTTTTGAGGGTGAAACCAGCGGGAAGGGTAAGGGGGAGTAGGAGTGTGCCGACTGTTTCTTTTCCGTTATTTTGTACGTGGATGCGTATCGGCGTCTCTCCAATGGCAGGTATGTCTTTCTCAAAAACGACCGATCCTGAAATAGTTGAACCTCGGCTCACAAGCCATGAGCGTGCCTTTGCTACGGTAACGCCTTGCCGATCAGTAATAGAAACAGTGATGGGTACCAGTTCCCCGGGTCGTCCAATGTATGTGCCGGTGACATTAGCACTGTGTGCTGTGCTCGTTTCAAAAGTAAGTAAGGTGGTGTGCGTGTCGGTTGTAGATATGAAGCTTTCCGGCCACTCTACCGTGAGGGAAAACGGAGCATGTTTTTGGCCGTAGTCCTTGTCGAGCAGGTGAGTTGATACACCAAACATTGTTTGTGCGCCACTTTCAATTCTCTCGTTTGGTACCGCAATATGAAGAATAATTTTTTCATCAGTGGTCGGCTTGTACACGACGTATCCGACAGTCGCAATGAACAAAACAATTGTGACACTTACGAGGCCAAGATCAATGATAAAAAGTTTTTTAGCGTGACGAAAGCGTGGCGCGTACCGTTCGATGTAGTACCGTTTGAGTTTTTTAAGGGGGGTTGACACAGTGGTGTTCTGTTAGGATGTTGTAAGTATAAAAGAACTGGAAGAAAACAGCAAAAGAACCCGTGTTTACGGGTTCTTTTCTTCGTCTTTTTCACTCTGTTCGCCCAGCACCAATTTCTGACTTGGGGAGTAGAGGGTGTTTGAGATCTTCCACTGATCAATATATTGGCCAATACCTCGCTCATTCAATTTATGTTTTATCGTGGTTTTCTGTTGCGACCATTTCACAAGACTTTCAAAGTTGAGCTTGTAGCGTCCCGCGACCACAATGTAGGTAATCTCGTTTTGTTTGATGGCGCGACGAATGGTTTGGGCGTTTACTCCAAAAAGCCGTGCCGCTTCTGAAATCGAAACACGCACAATTTCAGATTTTTTTTGTTCGATTCCTTCTTGTGGTATCATAAAATGTATAGACTAGTGTATACATGTATACCACATTTCTCGTATTTTGTCAATAGCATTGGATAGAGGTGTGTATATTTTTTTGTATACACTAGTGTAAACAAATATAAACTGTTTATTTACACATGAGCACTCAGTTAGTATTTTCGTGAATTTTTTTTCTTTACCATGGGCGTATTTCCCTTGTTTTTTTGCTTCTTTTGTGCTATACTCTACGATATGTTTTTCGAGTGTCG
Organism: uncultured Gammaproteobacteria bacterium; assembly: GCA_964646505.1. Classification (GTDB taxonomy): domain Bacteria; phylum Patescibacteriota; class Patescibacteriia; order Magasanikbacterales; family UBA922; genus CAZQXB01. Next base: position 37,794 of record CAZYEQ010000003.1, on the reverse strand, counting down.
AAGTGAACATGATTTAGGGTCAGAAGTGTAACAGATGACATATTTCTTCGTCTTCTTGTATGGATATTCCTAACACCGATCTCATGCTCCTGTATCGGGTGCAAAAAGAGCATGATCGAGAGGCATTTGGAGAACTCTACAATATATATATTACTCCCGTATATCGCTTTGTGCTCCTCAAGGTTTCGCACCGTGAAGAGGCGGAAGATATTACGGCAGATATTTTTACCAAAGCGTGGCAACATTTAACGAATGCTGCTTCGAGTGAGGTGAGGCACTTTCGCGCGTTCATTTACAAAATGGCTCGCAATGCCATTATTGACTTCTATCGCGTTAAGGCAAAAAAAAGCAACGACTCACTTGAAACCGCAGAACAAATACCAGACGAAACACAAGATGTGTCTCAAGCACTTGAAACATCGTCTGATATCGACACCCTTTTGAGGGGGATGCGTAAGCTAAAGCAAGAATATCAAGATGTCCTTTTTCTGAGGTATGTCGAAGATATGTCGATTGCAGATATCGCGCGTGCGCTTGAAAAAAATCAAACAGCAGTGCGAGTGACGCTCCACCGAGCTGTGAAAAAACTGGAAACAATTATTTCTCGCAGTCCTTCTGAATCATCATATGACGCGTGACCTAAGGTCACAACTTACTACACTGTCGCAGCACGAAGCGCTTCGCCCAAACGAAGCGTGGGTTCGTGCCCTCAAAGAGCGCGTTGACGATATTCCGGCCACATCATCTGTTCCTCATGGAAATGCCTCTTTTGCGACACGTGCATATGATCTGATGTCGTTTGTTATACCTCGGCAGATGTTTGTGGGCGCGCGCATGACCGCGGTATATGCCCTTATTATTGGTTTGGCGGGGTACGGTTGGACAGTCTCTGTGTCCGCGGCGCAAACAAGTTTGCCGGGGGATATTTTGTATAATGTTAAAAAAGCAAATGAAAAAACAGAGTTATTTTTTGCAGGTTCGAAAAGTGATGAAAAAGTGGCCGTACTTCTTGATCATGCGTCACGTCGTGCGGAAGAGCTGAAACAAATTCAAGCGTTACCTGAAAATAATCTTAAAAAAACAGAGCGTGCAAAAACAGTGGTGGACTCTTTGAAGAAGAATATTGCATCAACCAATGAAGAAATCGCGAAAGCAAAGATTGATAAAACAGTTGATACGGTTGCGCTGGTGAGTGTGGTGTCAGAAAAAATTACACAGCTGTCAACAAATCTTGGTACCGCTTTAACGACGGGCACAACTACGCCTGAAACAGATGATCTTTCGACTGATGTAAAAAATGAAGTGGTGGCGGTAGCTGCTCTTGCTGAGGAAACAAAGGTGCATGCTGTGGTCACTGCCGTAGAACGAAATACTGATGGGTCTGTAACCGAGGAGTCAGAGTCTCACGTTGTGGCGAAAACCGTAGGTCAGACACTTAGTTCGTTACAGACGACGTTATCTACATATGAAGCTGCGGCATCGTCAACTCCCACAGGAACCCTACCTGTTGCTGTGGTTGTACCACTTCCTCCTTCAGAAACCGGAACATCAACAACAGCAACTTCGTCAACCGTCTCCACCCTAGACATTGTCGTGTCTCCGGCCGTCTCTACCGCATCGAGTACAACTTCATCAACAGTGCCAGTACCCCCGTCAGTAAGCTTGGAAGATCAAGTGCATGCGGTGAGTGCTGTTCTTGCTGACGCAAAAGCACTTTTGGCTCAAGAAAACATTCGTGGGGCAGTAGAGAAGATGCAAGCCGCGGTAAACGCGCTTAAGTCAATTCAGCCGCAATTTTCTCCTGATGTGACGGCACGGGCGTATAGTGTGGTATCAGGAAATGAAAATGGCTCTACCCAAATTACAATTCCGGTTGGGTCTTCTCAGGCTCCACCACCTGTGCCTTCTGAATCTTCATCAACCGGCACGACTAAAACTGTCACATCTGCTCCAGTAGCCCCAAGCTCTGAATAGGGCAGTGTTCCCATACTGCATGGCTAGGCTGGTTCGTTGCTGAACCAACTTGTGCCATACAGTATGGTCCAGTCACATTGACTGGTAAATCCTAGACTGTATCCGCAGGCCTGCGAATACACCTAGGCATGTGTCACAAAAAGGTCGATCTTCGCAAGAAGGGTGTCGCATGGGGCTATCTTATTAAAATACGGTCATAGTGACGATTTGATCATTCAAATTCGCGCACATATGAATCCGTACGTATTATTCTATGAATAGTGCTTTGAAAGCTGCTAAACAAACCCTTACGTGGTCAGTGGTTGTTACCACGATCGCGTGGGCTGTGGGAGCTGCTTCACTTTTTGCACCAGTAGCGGCTAGCGCCGTTGATTGCCCAACCCTCGCGGTAGGTGATCGGTTCAAAGTGGCAGGCGACCCAGCGGTCTATATCCTTAACCGGAATATGGAACGCATGTTCTTCCCTAACTCGAACGTCTATCGTTCTTGGTACGAAGATTACTCAGGAATTATTGAAATTCCAGGGACATGTTTCGATAACTACTCAATGCCAGTAGTTGCACCTTATGGTGTAAACTTCCGCCCAGGTACTTTGGTTAAACTCCAAGCGTCACCTTCAGTATACGTGGTGGCAGGTGGCAACAGAATCCAGAGAATCGCAAGTGAATCAGCAGCAGCAATGATTGCTGGTTCAAACTGGAACACAAAAGTGTACGATGTACACCCAGCGTTCTGGCCAAACTTCACCATGGTAAGTGGTGATAACACTGGTATGCCTGTTGAAGGTATGCTCGTGAAAACTTCTGCATCAGCAGATGTATACATGGTAGACGGTGGTATGCTCCACATGGTTAGTGGTGGCGTTCCATCATACCTTGCTGGTTATGTAACAACCGTGAGCGCTTCAACCTTCAACTCATATGCTGTTGGTTCAAGCGTAATGCGCTCAGCTCTTAGCTCAGACGCAACACAGGGCGCAGGTTCAAACACGAACCCAAACCCAAATCCAAACCCACAACAACCATCTCCAACTGGTGGTCAACTTTCAGTTGGTTTGAGCGCAATGAACCCATCAGGAACAACGCTCTCAAACAGCACCGCATATAATGAAGTTCTTCGCGTAAACCTCCGTGCTAACGGCTCAGCTGTTCGCGTGAGTGGTCTTACCATTCGCAAAACCGGTCTTATTGCTAACGCTCGTATTACTGGCGTAAGCGTATGGTCAGATGGTATGCGTCTTGGTGACGTAATGTCATCATTCAACTCTCAAGACAAAGTCACAGTGAACTTCGGCGCGGAAGCGTTCGACCTCGCTGCGAACACATCAAAAGATTTGATGGTTGCATTCAACTTTGACAGCTCAGCAACCGGTGGTACCGTTGGTGCCCAGGTTGCTCTTGCTAGTGATGTTATCTCAAACGGTACAATCTCAGGCGCGTTCCCAATTATGGGTAACATGTTTGGTTTGACCGACGGTGCTTCATCACTCTCAAGTGTTACTCTCCAATCACAATCAGTTGGTGGTCTTGCGTCTGAACCATCAAGCGCAACCACTGGTAATGTTGAAATTGGCGAAGTAAAAGACCTCTTGAAAGTTCGCATTAGCGAAACAAGTGGTAACAATGATGTACAGCTGAAGAATCTTCGTGTGTACTTCCAGGGCAGTCTTCAGGATCGTGATATTACCGATCTTGAACTTCGCGCCCCAGATAACACCGTGCTCTCAACTGCTGCACAAATCACTGATCGTTACGTTTCATTCAACATCATGAACGGATTTACCATCCCAGAAGGATCAAACCGCATCGTTACTGTTCGCGGTAAGATCAATGATGGTTCAGGTAACAACTTCCGTGCACAGGTGCAGAATGACTACGACATCATGGTGCAAGATGCATCAACCGGTTTCTACATCCTCCCAGCATCATTCTCAACCGTGGCATCATCTGATGGCTGGTTCAAGATGCGCGCTGGTGCGGCTACCATCTCAAAACGCAATGATTCACCATCAACTCGCGTTTCAGCTGGAGCGACCGACCGTGTACTTGCTCGCTACGACCTCAAGGCCGTAGGTGAAGATCTTGAAATCCGTAAAGCAGCACTTCGTGTTGCAACCAACACTGGCGGTACTGTTGGATTAACTGGTAATGTTCGCGTGGTAGTTGACGGTGTAACCGTTCTTACGGTTTCAGCTGGCTCAGCTCTCTACAGCGGTGCAACTCAGTACAACCTTTCACAATACATCAATGTTGCGTCAGGTCAGACAAAAGTTGTAGAAGTTATCGGTAACATCCCAACAACCGCTACTACAAGCGCTACATACCAAGCTTCATTTGGTAACTTGTACGTAAAACGCTTATCATCAAATGACTTTGTTGATAACGTAGGTGGTCTTGTTACAGGTAACACGTTGACTGCTGACACCACAAGTTTGTCATTGTCACGTGATACATCATACGGAAGCCGCACAGCAGCTCCTGGAGCTAGAGTTGAAGTGGGTCGTTTCATTGTTCGCGCCGGTGATGCCGAAGCGATCAATGTGACCAACGCAACCGTAAGCTTCTCAAGCAATGGTGCTGGTACATTCGTAGCAGCTAACTACTTGAAGAACCTCGAACTTCGTGATGCGAACAACAACCAGCTCGGCACAACGCTCAGCACGGTTGCAAGTTCATCAAACAGCTTCAGCTTTGCTCTTCCACTCGCTGCTAATGAGCAGAAAGTGATTAAAGTATGGGCTGACACTGAATCATCATCAACTGGTTCAACAACTGCAAGCTTGGCAGTAACTTATGTTGGTCAATCAACCAGCAACAGTGACACCACTTCAGCGGTAACCGGTCAATCAATCAGCTTTGGTGCTGCTAACGTTGTTATCGCTGCCTCAAACGACAGCACAACGATTTCAGCAATCCGCACTCCAAGCGCTGCTCCAATGCAACTTGGTAAATGGTCAATTAAAGCTGAAAACGAAGCTGTAACCGTAGAACGTCTTACCCTCCAAGTTGTTAATGACAGCTTGGCTGTAGACGAAACTGCTGGAAACTTTGGCACGTTGTATCTCTATGATTCAAACAACATGTCAACTCCACTTGGTTCAGCTCCATACACTCCAGGTGCAAGTGCAGGGTACGTTCGCTTTACAGGTCTTAACTACACTATAAACGCTGACGACACCAAGTACGTTGTACTTAAGGGTGAAATCAACGGTTCAGGTACCATGGATGTTGCTAGTGTGAATGCTTTTGCAATTCGCAGCAACAATGACACCAACGATATTCGTATCGTAGCGTCATCAGGTGGTGAACTTGCTTCAACACAAATCGACAATACAACTTCAGGTGCTGATGCAGCTGCGGTTCGTTTTGCGACATCAAGCTTCTACCTCTTCCACAACAGTGCTCCAGTGATCGCGTCAGTGAACATTGGTTCAACTCTTGAACTTTCAAGCCAAGCGAAAATCTTCCAATTCACCATTACTAACGGTGGTGATCGTGAAATGCGCATCTCTTCAACAACAGTGAATGTTGGAGCTAGTGGCTTGTCAGGAAACGGTACGGCTACAGGTACTATTGGTACTTGGCAGCTCTGGGAAGCTAACTCATCAGGTGGTCTTGGTACGCAACTCGCAGCAACCAGCTCAGCAACATTGGCTGGTGGCGCAGGCGTAACAGGTGGTGTTAACGCAACTGCCGGTGGCACCGTTAACGTTACCTTTGGCCAAGCCAACGACTTGAACGGTCTTCTTGATAACTTCACCATTCCAGTTGGTAGCTCACGCACCCTTATCTTGGTTGCTGATACTACCGCTATGTTCAATGGTAAAGCATCAGGTGTTGGTCAGATCACAGTATCAGTTTCACCTAAACTTGATGGTGCAACTGGTTACCTTGCTAGCAACACTGCATACGAAGATAACTGGGCAGATGGCGTAGTTGAATACTACTACACTCCAGTAAACGGTTCAGTGAACACCGAAGCATACTCAGCATCAGATTCATATGATGTTGTAGGTACTTCACTTTCACGTCAAGGTTAATCCCTTGTTCGGGAAAACACATTACCCCTGGGCTCTGCCCGGGGGTTTTGTTTTTGACGCCTAAGCCTACAAAGTGGTATAGTTGGCCGCATATGAATCACTCATTTTCTTGGCGTTCTCTCGGTGTTGTCCTTCTTGTGCTCCTTTTTATCAGTGCGGCGTATCTCTACAGTATTCGTATTCGTGACACTCGTGAATTAGCCACGCTTACCGCTTCTTGTGAAGCCTCAGGTGGATATGTTGCGCCTGAATCAGGTGCATGTACGTGTCCGGCTCTTTTCCCATTATTTGATGAAGAATCAAAATCGTGTCATGACCGTATGGGTGGACGTGTGCGGTCACGAGAAGAATTCGAGATTATGAATCGTCGTTTTGAGTATGCGAATGATTGTCGAGGTAAGGGGAATGATGTGTATGTGCTTGACGGTACCCCTTTGACCTTTTGTTATCCATATAGTTGGGGAAATACTGTAGTAACAAAAAGCGAAGTAGCAGGGCATATGCAGTATAAGATTGCCTTTGTATCGTCTACTCCGATCGGGACACGTGAAGCTCCAACTTGGTGGTTCGTCGAAGGGGAGAGTCTTCCTGCTGTGCCTGATTTTCGTCCCACATGTATCTCTTGTCTGTCTACGTCAACCGATGTGACAACTCTTCAAAAACAATTAGGACTCACAGCAAAAGGACGATTGGTCGGGGGAATATACAGTAGTACGACCATGTTTGCTGCGTACAATGATGTCAAAAAAGTAACACTTTTTGTAGCGCCAGGCATTTGGCGGACCTATCATTTATTTGTCCGAGTTCCGTATGGAAGTCAGGAGACCGTTGATGCGGCTTTGCAAAGTATTTGGTTTGATGAACATATTTACTAATTTTTATGCAACGATTGATTCAACGGTGTATTCTTGGACTTGGAGCGTTGGCGTTTTTAGTTCCACTTTTAGTGTTTCCTCAAGACTATATTTTCCCGTTTATTGTTCCTAAAATTTTATTTTTCCGTACCATTGTCCTTCTCATGGTATTTGGATACGGACTTCTTCTTGCGATTGATCGGAAGCGGTATATGCCACGGAAAGCACCGCTTGTCTTTGCTGTAGGAGCATTTTTGTTAAGTTGGCTTCTCTCAACCATTTTTGGTGTCGATAGTTACCAGAGCTTGTGGAATAACCATGAACGCATGCTCGGCTTATTCACCCTGCTTCATTTCGGAGCATACTTCATTGTTCTTTCAAGTGTCATTCGTTCACGGGCTGATTGGCGTTTTTTAGAACGTATCTTTTTGGCTATTGGTACGCTCGTAATGCTCTTGGCTCTACGACAAAAAATTGATCCAGAATGGTTTCTCAATAAAGGAAGTAGTCGTGTTTCAGCCACGCTTGGAAATCCTATTTATTTGAGTGGCTACGGCTTGTTTACTCTTGCGCTTGGAGTATGGATGTATGTTGATGCGTTTAAAACAAATGCATCGTATAAACTTGTCTATCTTATTACGGCATTTCTTGGATTTCTTGGTATTTTTATGGGAGGGACACGTGGTACCCTGCTCGGTCTCTTTGCAGGGTTGGCAGTAGCTTTCGCGCTCATTTTATGGAAATACCGCTCTGTTGCCCGAGTTCGTCAGGTGACGATCGGTGCTCTTGTTGCCGGCTGTGCCCTTCTCGGTGTTTTATTCTTTTTTAGACAAACAGAATTCGTTCGGAATATTCCATCTATTGGTCCACTGCTTAATACGCAGTTGTCTGAAGGTACAGCGAGCACTCGTCTCATGGCGTGGGGGGTAGCGGTTGATGCATGGAAGGTGCGGCCGATCTTTGGGTGGGGACCAAATAATTATTATTATGCCTTTAATGAGTTTTATCGACCAGAGTTCTTACGGTTTGGATATAGTGAAACTTGGTTTGATAATGCTCATAATGTCATCATGAATACGCTTGCGACCCAGGGTATTTTGGGTGTGGGAGCATATCTGTTTTTATTTGGGGCAGCTCTGTTTACGATTCGTAAGGGGTTCAATGATGACCGTATTTCTTTTCCGCTGGCCGTCGTATTCGCTGGCTTTACGGTAGCCCATTTTGTTCATAATTTATTTGTATTTGAAAATCCCACATCATATCTCTACTTCTTTTTCTTTCTAGCGCTTCTGATGGGTCTTGTGTATAACGTGCCTGAATCTTCTTCACAAACAACAGACCGGGCTGCGTTTCCATGGGCAGTGTTTGGGGTATTGGGGTGCGTCATTCTTCTGCTTATCTACAGCACGGATATCAACCCAAAACGAGCGAACCAAGCGGCTTTGCATGCTATTCAAGCGCTATACTCATCACCAACAACAGCGTTATCGTCGTATAAACAGGCTCTTTCAATTCCTTCTCCGCATGTAGATGATATTCGTAATGATGTTGGCCGTGTCATTGGTGAAATTGTGCCTCAACTGATTCAGGCGAAACAAAACGAGTTGGCAAAAGAGATGCTCTCTACAGCGTACAGTGAGCTTGAAAAAAATATCGTCCTCCATCCTCGCGATGTACGGGCTCGGATTCAGCTGGCTACCATGGCCCAGCTCTATGCGCAATATTTTAATGACGCAACCTACATTGCGAAGGCTGAAACACTTCTTAAAGATGCAATTCCATACTCACCTCGTCGTCAACAATTAGCGTTTGCCTTAGCGCCTATTGAGGCAAGTTTGGGGAAATTTGCTGAAGCAGAAACGTTGCTTCAAGGGGCAGTAGAGCAGGATCCGCAAATTTCTGAAGCGTGGATTCGCCTGCTATGGTTATATGAAGCAACGAATCAACAAGATGCATTGCAAAAAACATTCACGCTTGCTAAAGAACATGGGATCAATTTGGGAACTATCGGTGAAGAGTTGCAAAAGAAATACTCCCTTCAATAACGAT
>CAZYEQ010000003.1:1700-28860 GCA_964646505.1 uncultured Gammaproteobacteria bacterium | reverse complement strand
GTGTTCTCGCCGTTTATATTCTTTATGATGAATCCTACTCCATCGAGCGCTGATACACAGCAAAAAACAGAGCAAGCTATTATAATCGGTGCAGGACCAGCAGGCTTAACTGCTGCGTTTGAGCTCTTAACTCGCTCAAATATTAAGCCTATTATTATTGAGCTTGACCCGGAGTATGTAGGGGGAATTTCACGAACCGTACGATATAAAGGAAATCGTATTGATATTGGAGGACATCGTTTTTTTTCAAAGTCAGAGCGGGTCATGTCATGGTGGTTAGCGCAGTTGCCGCTTGATCCTTCTGCGCCCCCAGAAGCAAAAATTACCTATCAAAAAAAACAAACTACTATTTCACGAGAAGAACATGCTCCAACTGAAAAACATTCAGATGATATCATGCTTATTCGTCCTCGCAAATCACGAATTGTGTATTTGCGAAAATTTTTTGAGTATCCATTAAAACTCAGTCTCGACACTCTCAAAAATTTAGGAATTATCCGTGTTTGTCGTATTGGTGTATCGTATACGCTTGCACGTATTCATCCGGTAAAACCTGAAAAAACACTGGAAGATTTCTTTATCAATCGATTTGGTCGAGAACTGTACCTGACATTTTTTAAATCATATACAGAAAAAGTTTGGGGTGTGCCCTGTAACCAAATTGATGCAGAGTGGGGGGCGCAGAGAATTAAAGGACTTTCTATTACGAAGGCCGTTCTTCATGCTATGCGCTCTCTTCTCGGGGGGGCGAAAGATAAAGAAGTGGAGACAAGTCTGATTGAGCAGTTTCTTTATCCTAAGCTTGGCCCAGGTCAATTATGGGAGCATGTGGCAGGAGAAATTACGAGGCGTGGTGGGGAAATCCGTATGGGAGAAACAGTTGTTGGTCTGACCTTTGAAAAGGGAAAAATTACTTCTATTCGTGTGAAAAAAATGCAGACGAACGAGGAGTATACTCTGCAAGGCAACTATTTTTTTTCAACCATGCCTATTTCCGAATTAATTGGAGCAATGGAGGGTCCGGTTCCAAATGAAGTGCGAGAAATTGCCTCACAACTAGCGTATCGTGATTTTGTAACTGTCGGAGTGTTGTTAAAAAAGATCACATCGCCAGTCGCCCGTGATTCAAAACCTATCGATGACACTTGGGTGTATGTACAAGAGCCGGATGTGCTCGTTGGTCGTATTCAATTTTTTAATAACTGGAGTCCGGCACTGGTAAAAGAGCCAGGGCAGCAGTGGATCGGTATGGAATACTTTACCAATGTCGGTGATACGTTTTGGCAAATGGAGGATGCGGCTATAGCGAAACTCGCTGTGGAAGAATTGACTAAAATACGTTTTGCTGATTCGACTGATGTACTTGATACAACGGTTATTCGTGTGAAAAAAACATATCCATCATATACTGGTGCGTATAAGCATTTTGATGTCATTCGGTCTTTTGTTGACGCTATTCCTAATCTTTTTCTTATCGGACGAAATGGGATGCATCGATATAATAATCAAGATCATTCCATGCTTACAGCCATGGTTGCTGTTGATATGATTTTGGCTCATGACATTAATAAACATCAATTGTGGAATATTAATACTGAAAAAGAATACCACGAAGAAAAAAAATCGTCATAATATTTTGTATGTTCGTTTGGCTCAGGCAGTGGTGGCAAAAACCATATGCGCCAGTGCTCTTCCTTATAGCGTGCACAAGTATATATCTAGGTATATACGGGGCTGTGTTTGGGTTTCACCGAAATAATGATACCGAGTCGTATATTGATACCATTGTATACTTTCGCGGGTACTATGGTGATGTATTATTCTGGCCGCCGCGGTACTTGAGTCCTTGGTACGCCGTTGTTGGTGCAACTATTTTTCGTTTTCTCTCGCCAGCGTATGTGCTTATTATAACCAATATTATCGCTCTTTTTGCGGTAGTGCTTGGTACCTATGGAACGATGAAGCGTGTATTCCAACATACACGCTATGCCCTTTTGGTTGCTCTTTTTATTCTGACACATTATGCCTGGGTACGGTATGGTTTAACGCAGGTGCAAGATCTTGGAGGGTATATGTGGTACGTACTTGGACTTTATACAGCAGTTCGTTGGTATACTACGGACGATAAAAAACAACGGGTGTATTGGAGTCTTTTGGTTGGTGTTTGTGTGAGTTTCGGTCTGCTTACAAAAGAGACCGGGGCTATGAGCGCTCTATTTTTTGCTGTTCTTGTTTTTCTCCGACCTGGTATTTCGTGGATTCAAAAAGGAGTATATGCCGTGTTGGGAGGGTTTATGCCACTCATAACGGTAGGAATTAACCAGTGGCGTGGCCATAGCATTAACTTTACGTCAAAGGAATGGTATCTTTATAATTGGCAAGCGTTTGGAGGAGACTACACGCTCGTTAAGTGGATAGGGGTGAATGTGACATCGTTTCACATCTTAGGTCTTTGTGCGCTTGTTGGTATCGGTGTCTTTATTCGTCGGTGGGGGAGCTTTGAACAGCGTATACGAGATTATTTTATTGCTATTCTTATTCCAAGTTTTAGTTACTTGGCCTGGCCGTCGTTTATTTCTCGTACTGTTGTTATTTCGGCTTGGTGTATTGTGCCGTTAAGCGTATTAGCACTTGAACAATTTTTGCAAAAGAATGGCTGTTGGAAAAAAGTAGGTATGGCTCTGTGTGTTACTGCTTGCATTACGCCCATGCTCCTTCAATATACATTGCGGTATGCGCCAATGTTTCAACTTGTGAGTTTTTGTCGATATCACCCTGTTTGCGTCTGGCAACAGTTTTGGCAAGAACGAAATAGGTTTAGTACTTCTGGTGAGCAAGGCCCTTTGTTGTTTAACCAAGCGCCGTAGGGTATGTCTATGTTTGTAGCAATGAAAGAATTTTTACAACGTGATGTTATTCGTCATACCATGATTGTGTATGGCGGGTCTTTTATTAATAGCGCTGCTCTTTTTTTGGCAAATGTTATCGTTGCCCGTCTTTTGAGTGTTGAATCGATGGGTGTATTCACCATTGCACTGTTGACTCTTGGGGCAGTAACGGAGATGTCCGATGTGGGACTGAATGCAGGGCTTACCCGTTTTGTTCCTGTATTTGAAGTCCATCAATCACGGGCAAAATTACAGTGGCTTTTTCATACGGTTCGTCGTTTTCGTATATGGTTTTCTATAGGTATTACGAGTGTTGGATGTATATTTTCCTCTGCTATTGCTGAACATATATTCCATCGTCCAGAAATTGCCTCAATGCTCCGTATAAGCTTTTTAGGTGTTGGTGGAGTTATTCTTCTTGGGTTTGCGGTAACATATTTACAAGCGAGTCAGCGTTTTGTACTGTCATCAACTTTTAATGCGGTGAAAGGTATTTCTCGGTTACTTTTTGTTCTCGCATTATATGTTTATGGGAATACAAGTGTACTAGTATTATTGGCAGGGTATATTCTTCTTCCTTGGGCACTGGCTGTCATCGCCTATTCCTTCATACCGCAAGAGGTGCGTAAACAAATACCTTCTCTTGATATATCTGAGGTGCAAACGCTTCGATCTGAGCTGTTCCATTTTAGCTCTTTTATGACCCTGTGGTCAGTAGTAGCAATTATTGCTTCTCGGGTTGACCAAGTGATGATTAGTCGGTATATGACCCTTGAAGATGTGGCGTTATATGGAGTGGCAATGCAGTGTACGCTTGGGTTATCGCTTTTATCGCAGGCCATTACGACTGTACTCGCTCCACGGTTACACCGGTTAGAATCATTTTCTGATGTGCAAAAACTTATTCGTAAAACATTTTTGTGTCTTTGTCCGCTTTTAGGAGTACTGTTTTGTATTATCTACCCCACCCAATGGTTGTTACCGATTTTTTTTGGAGAATCGTATCGATCAGCGATGCATGTGTATCTGTGGCTTATGTATAGTATGGCCTTTACGTTTATCAGCATTCCTTTTTATCTTTTGTTAACGTATTTTCGCAAAACTCACATTATTGCGTATAGTGCCCTTTTTCAACTTGCCCTTGTAATTGTGCTAAACACCTCACTCATTCCTCGGTTTGGCCTTATAGGTGCAGGTATGACCTTTGCGCTTGTGACCTTTCTAGTGCAACTCTACACCATGAGCTTTGCACTGTACTATTATCGAGTCTCATTGTCTCGTTAAATGAATTATCTCTATGCCATCTCTCACTGCCCACTGCATGGTTCGAAATGAAGAACGATTTGTCTCGTATGCTATACGTTCAGTTATAGATATGGTAGAAAAAGTTATTGTTTTCGATACAGGATCAACCGACAATACCATTGCTGTGGTTCAGTCACTACAACAAGAATACCCAGATAAAATTCTTTTTGAGCAAAAAGGGGAATGTGACAAAATGCAACATACTCGTTTACGTCAAGAAATGATTGAACGTACGACTACTGATTGGTTTCTCATTCTTGATGGTGATGAGGTGTGGACAGAGCGAGGAATAAGAGAGCTTAAACAGAGTATTCAAGGCAATCCAACTTATGGATGTATTTTTGCGCCATACTATCTGTGTGTTGGTGATATCTATCATCATTCTTTGCGTGGGTTTTATCACTTTCCAGCCGTGCAGCTGCGTGCCCACATTAGCCCTAAGATATTTCGTCGAGAGAACGGTATACACTGGAATAATGGTGCGTATGGAGAGGGGGATTTTATTGCTGATAATGAGGGGGCAGTTATTCGCCCTGGGTATGTAACATCTCTAAAAGAGAAATTTTGGCATACCTCCGCCTTGATTCGTTCTTCTGAAGATGCGGTAGTTACGCTCGGTCGTCATAAACAAGTGCTTACCTATTCTCTTTGGTTTATGAAAGAAGGATATGCTATTTCTGGGTTAGTGCCAGAGGTATTTAGAGCGTATCCCTCTGTAGCAACGCAACCATTATCACGCTGGCATTCCCTGATTAATTTGGTGGCTCTTATAGCGTTTAAGCTGAAATTGAGTCAACGGCGATATTGGGTTGCTACGTAATCGATATGAATGTTTCAAGACCAGTGCATGTGCTACAACTCACAGCGCGGCTTGGGCACGCTGGTACTGAGCGGGCTATGCTTGGATTTTGTACCTATCTTCCGAAAGATCAGTTTGCTTTGTATGCTGCAGCATATGGAGAAGGGGGTGATGCAGAAGAACGATTATCCCGTTTAGGTATTCCCTACATTATCGGACACTTTTCTATTTCACCTATTGTAGAGTTTGCGATTCATCACCGTATTGATGTTGTTCATATTCATCGTTCAGGTCACCCGCAACCGTTTGAGACAGAACTTCTTCAGGCCCTTAAACAGGCGTTGCCAACGCTCTGCGTTCTTGAAACAAATATTTTTGGTTTTTTTGATCCCACGACCTCTTCTCTTATTGATTGTCACATGGTTGTAAGCGAAATGATGCTTTTTTCTCGCTATATCAAGGCTGCAGGATATTATGATCCACTTCGTATGAAAGTTCTTCATAATCCTATTGATGCTTCCTATTTTTTAGAGCGTACCCCATCAGAATCTGCACAAATTGCCTATCGAAAAAAACTTGGACTACGCGACGGCGATTTTGTGATAGGGCGCTTAGGAAGACCAGATGTGTCGAAATGGAGTGATCTTCTTTTTGAAATGATGCCGTATCTCGTACGTCGGGTTCCCAACACCAAATTTATTATTCAGGCAGTACCAGAAAACCGATTACACCGTGTTGTTCATGCCTCGTTTCGTGATCATGTTATTTGTCTACCAGAGACAGGGGATGACAATGATATAGCGTTATTTTATACAACAATTGATGTGTTAGCGCATAGTTCAAAAATTGGTGAATCATTTGGTATGACGCTCGCTGAAGCAGGAATATATAAAAAACCAGTAGTGGTAAATTCTACCCCACATAAAGATAATAATCAGATTGATCTTATTGATCACTTGAAAACGGGTATAATTGCCAACCATCCTCGCGCCTTTGCAGAAGCCTTGACGTATTTATATGAGCATAAACAAGAGCGACAAGCTATGGGTGAGGCAGCATATCGCAAAATAACAACATTGTATAACCCAGAACGTATTGCCAATCAGCTTGCTGATATTATGACCGAGCAACAATTGGCAAAGATCAATCAGCTCCCTTTCCAACAAAAAGACGGTACACAGGAAGTAGAGGCGTACAAAAGGTCGTATACCTTTCGCCTTACGCAGGAATTCACGCCATTTACTTGGCGAGATGTATTCATTAGTCTTCGTTTTGCGCCATTGCGACTCTATTATAAAATATACGATCTTCTTCTCCACCGTTTTGGTTTTTTCAAAAAATAAACACAGGTATTATACATATTTTTTCTTTAAATTTGTTGACAGTTAAGCCTAAAAAAAGTATGATACGGTCGCTATGACATCATCAACGGGTCCAACAATTGGCGTGTGCATGGTTATCTATAATGAGCCTGAAGAAGTGGTTCGTCGTGCCCTTCAGAGTGTTGCGTCCATTGCCCATACTATTGTTGTTGCTCACGATGGTCCTTGCACAAACGGAGCGCTTCTCGTGGCAAAAGAATTTGGCGCAATTACGGCTGAACTTCCTCGAAAAGGAATGTGCGAGATGCATCGAGCCTGGACGTTTGCACAAGCAAAAACAGACTGGATTTTTCTTTTGGATGCCGATGAGTTTATTGATCAAAATGAACAAACCTATACGCGTATTCGAGAGATGATCAGTCAAAATGATGTCGATGGATACAATTTTCCTTGGGAAATGTGGAACGGCACACGTGCTTTTCACTCTCGGGGGATTCAAAAAATTTGTCTTGTTCGTCGCAGTGCCTTACGGTATTGGGGTGCGCCTCATGAAGGATTACGGGTGGATGGTGTGGTAAAGCGTTCTCCTATTTATTTACGACATCGACCAACATATCATAATTATTCTTGGGCTACAGCTAATCGGAAACGTGATTATTGGCAAAAAACTCACGTACCATATTTTTTTCCAGATGATGTTGAGTTTGCTCCATTTCAGGATACGACTGATGCTTGGGTAGCGTTTACACAGCGTGTGCGTAACCATCCTTTTTTAGCTATTGTCTGGCAACCACTCAAAATATTCTTAGGGCAAATGAAAAATGGGCTTTATACATCGGTTACAGGATGGAATATTGCTCTTCAGCAATACGTGTATTACGTTGTCCTATACGTGCGAGTGTGGAAAGAAATGCGTAGACGTAAAAAAGGTAGATCTGTACAACACCAAACTCTTTTTGGGCGCTTTGCGAGTAGTGCCTATATTACCCTTCATCGTATCCCTGGTGTTAAACAGGTGATTGATTATGGTATTCAGCGTTGTATTCCTTCCTCTATACGGTTGCCAGAAAAAGGCATGTCGTTATTTTTGAATCCCCATGACACGGTGGTGTCAGGGGCGATTTTTTTTGGTGTCTATGAACCGTTTGAGGTATCGCTTTTTCGGGCCTATCTTAAGCCGGGAATGACTGTACTTGATATTGGAGCAAATCTTGGGTACTACACTGTTATTGCTGCCGCTCGGGTTGGGGCATCAGGAAGAGTGATTGCGGTAGAACCAGACAAGGATAATCAATACTTTTTACAGAAAAATGTGACAGAGAATGGTTTGTCACATGTAACGGTTGTACCTGTCGCAGTTGCGGCCACAGAGGGTGAAGCAGTGCTGTATATGTCGTCTGATAATAAAGGTGATCACCGGGTGTACCCTGTAGAAGGATCGCGTCAGCAACAACAGATTCACACCACAACGATCGATGCGCTTATGACACAATTCGATTTGACGCACGTTGATGTCATAAAAATGGATATCCAAGGCGCAGAAGGGCTAGCGCTGCAGGGGATGCAGGAGCTTCTCTCAAAGACAGCCTCAATGGCGATATTTACAGAATTTTGGCCAGAAGGACTACAGAAGACAGGCCAGGATCCGTTATTGTTTTTACAAACATTTCTTTCTCATGGATTTGTGTTGTTATCTATTAATGAAGAAAAGGGGACCTTAGACGATATCGAACACATTGACGTGTTTGCAAAAAAATTTGAACAGAGAGCCTATGCAAATATTATTGCTCTCAAAGGGGTGTCCCGCTCATCTTTCACATCTCCTGTATGAAAGTATCTTTAATTTTTCCAACATATAATGAGGTAAAAAATATTCCTTTGCTTTTTGCTGAGCTTCACGTAGCTCTACAAAAAGTAGATGTCGAGTACATCGTGGTTGATGATAATTCACCAGATGGTACGGCAGATGCTGCCGAGGCCTTACAGACACTCTATCCTGTGCGGGTGATTCGTCGTCCTGGAAAAGCAGGACTTGGAAGTGCGGTACGTGCTGGATTTCTTGAGGCAAAAGGGGATATTATTGGAGTTATGGACGCAGATTTAAGTCATAATCCTGATATTGTACCTGCGCTTATTCAAGCGATTGAGCGTGATGGAGTTGATATTGCGATTGGTAGTCGTTTCCAAGAAGAAAGTGCGGTTGAGCAGTGGGTGTGGTGGCGCAAAGCACTCTCAAATACTGGCGTATGGCTTGCTCGTCGGCTCACATCAGTTACCGACCCTCTGAGTGGCTTTTTTATGATGAAGCGTTCTGTTATTGATGGTGTTGTACTTACAACTGTCGGGTATAAAATTCTTCTTGAAATCTTAGTAAAGGGGCACTATACTACTGTTCGTGAATTCTCGTACGTGTTTCGAGTAAGAAAATATAGTAGCTCGAAGCTTGATAAGCGAGAACTCTTTCGTTTCGTTCATCAGCTATGGTGGTATAGTTGGTACCGACTCACTCATTAATATTAGTACATTCGCTATGAATGATAATCGTCCAGAATATTGGGACACCTATTGGCAACAAAATGATCGAAAGGAAACTCTTTTTAATAGTTTGGTTTCTGTTGCTAGGAAATATTATTTTGCTAAAGCGTTTGCAAAGACCCTGAACAAGGGGTGTCCTGTACAGGGAAAGACCGTGTGTGAAATTGGTGTTGGTACTGGTCAGACATTGGCGTGGGTAAAGCGTATGGGTGCTAAAACCTGTACGGGTGTAGATTATTCGCCAGCTGCTGTTGAGCTCGGGAAGCGCCTGAGTCCTGAATGTGAATTTGTTCAGGGTGATGGATTTGCTCTTCCGTTTCCAGATAAATCGTTTGATATTGTTTATTCACTTGGCATGATTGAACATTACGATAAAGAAACACAACAGAAGTTACTACGCGAGCAAATGAGAGTGGCTCGTGAATGTGTCTTTATTGAAGTTCCCTATGATATTTGGTATTTCCGTCTTCTTTTTGCGATTAATCGACGACTAGGAAGAACCACTACCTTTAGTGATGAAGAATTGTTTCGGCCTGAAACATTTAAGGCAATGGGTCTTAAAGGAAAAACAGTTCGCATGTTCAATACCTTTTTATTGACCATCGGACATTTTGAGTATCTTTCGTAAAAAGGTATGCAGATGCCGTTTCAAGGAAGATCGTGGCGTGAGGTGATACAGAAATATGATCTTCGTTCATATGGCCTCCTTCTCATGGTGTCTCTTTTGGTGGCGTTTTTTAGGATAGGATTCCAGAGTTTATGGAATGATGAGGCGACAAGCGCCATTTTTGCTACAAAATATACCCTGTCTGGGTTGTGGCAATATGTGCCGAAACATGATCTTCATCCGCCCTTGTACTACAGTGTTCTTCATGGATGGTCAGTTATTTTTGGTGGCTCTGAGACTGCACTGCGTTCACTTTCTGCTGTCTTTTTTAGTGCATCAACGTTGCTTATCTATCGCTTTGGAACAGATATTTTTTCGTCAAAACGGACGGCGTTTATTACCGCACTGTTGTATGCAACTAACCCGTTTGCGGTGCTCTATGCGCAAGAAACACGTTCCTATTCCATGCTTTTGTTTCTGGTCCTTGCGCATACCTACATATTTTACCGTTTACTCCATGAGGAGCGTCCAGCGTGGTGGTATAGAATAGGGTATCTTGTGGTTGGGCTCATTCTTATATACACAAATATTATTTCACTCGTTGTGCCGTTTGTTCACGGGTGTGCTTTGCTTCTGTTTTCGTTTCGGAAACCTCAAAAAATATGGTCATTGGTACCGCTATACGCCCTCCTCGGAGCGGCAATTTTACCTATGATGCGTATTTTGCAAGCGGCGAATGCTTACGATTATTCATACTACTACTCTGAACGGTTTTCTCTGTTTATGAAAACAGTTGTAGCCGTGGCTGGGTTTATCGGCGGTAGAATTAATGTGTTAAATGGTAAATGGCATATTTACCCTCTTCTCCTTACAAGTCTAGCCGTCTATCTTATTGTGGCCGTGCTCATTGTTCGGCGGTGGCGAACTATTAATACCTCTCTCGCTTTTTTTCTGACCACCTTGTTTGGGGCGATGCTTATCATAACCCACATTAAATTCCCTGTACCTGATCCAAAATACTTTTATCCGGCCTTCCCTTTTTTTATTCTCACTTTAGGGTATATTTTTGAGCCAACACAAAAAACATCTATACGACGTGCAGCTATTGTCGCTCTCTTTGGATTAAATATTCTTTTTCTCTATCATTATTTTTTTGTCAAAGTATACGAACGAGAAAATTGGCGTTCTGTAGTTGCTCAAGTGGAATCTGATGTGAAAACAAACCAACTGTCACAAGTGCTTATTATTTCTCCTTTTCCAGAAACACACCCCATGTGGCGGTATTATCAAACACTCAATATCCCAGCTATTGGTGCGCTCGAGCAAGGAGGTACGCCAGTGGATATTGAAAAAGCCTTAGTTGCCGCGAACATTTCAAATTATGAGGTGGTATATGTATCTCAATTTCTCGCTAACATGTACGATTCCACCGGTGTTATTCCACAATTTCTTGAACACCATGGGTATGCAAAAACAGCAGAATTTGTTGACACAAAAGTAGAGTTTTGGCGATACGATAAACAATAAGTGTATGTCGATTTCAAATCTACAGAGTACTGTGGCTGCGATTGTGGTCAGTTTTAATACGAAAGATCTAACACTTGCTGCTTTGCGGGCACTTACGCGAAGTTCAATTCTTCCATCAAGAATTATTGTGGTTGATAATGCCTCAACCGACGGCTCAGGAGAAGCCATTCAAGCACAGTTTCCTCAGGTAGAATTGATTCGTTGGACTGAAAATAAAGGCTTTGCAAAAGCAAATAATCATGCCTTATCTCTCCTTACTTCCGAGACATATGCTTGGCTTGTAAATAGTGATACAGAGGTTCATCCTGATACACTTTCTACACTCATTGCCTATGCTGAAGCACATCCACATGTTGCTATGCTTGGACCAACGATGATGTATCCTGATGGTTCACCCCAGTCGATTGGGGGGTACTTCCCAAGTGTATGTAATGTCTTACGGTATCTTCTTCCGGTTACTACACTGCTTCCACCATACATTCGTGGATCATTGCATGATATGGCGCTTTACCCGCAACGAGATACCTATATTGATATGCCAATAGACTATGTAACAGGTGCAGCGTGTTTTTTGCGCCGTAGCGCTCTTCAAAAAGCAGGTGTGCTTGGTGAGCAGTACTTTATGTATTTTGAAGAAACAGATTTAGCCTGGCGACTGAAAAAGCAAGGGTATGTGGTGTTGGCTCTTCGTACACCGCCCGTTATGCATGTATATGGAGGAAGTTATAAGCGTGCTCATGATAAAAAGCGTTTAGAGCAATTTTTGGAAAGCTTGGTAGTATTTGTTAAAACCAATTATACTGGGGTGCGACGAATAGCTATTCTATTTCTTGTTCGTCTTCTTGGTCCGTTCAGTATTATGCTTCGCTCACTTAAGCAATCATAACGTGTATGCGTATTTCTGTTATTGCAACAGTCAAAAATGAGCGTGAAACGATTGCTGCCTGGTTCGATGGTGTCTTCATGCAGGAACTATCAGGTATAGAATATGTGATTGTTGATGGGGGCTCAACTGATGGTACATGGGAATGGTTGCAGGAAAAAGCACATACCTGCCCTGAACTTACTGTTGTCCAAAAGAAAGGGGGACGTTCTCATGGTCGAAATGAAGCAATTAACCTTGCGAAAGGTGATATTATTGTCGCTGCTGATGCGGGGTGTCGTTATGATAGCATGTGGCTTCAGTCGCTCGTTGAACCGATTCAATCGGGCAAAGCAGAAGTTGTAGGTGGAGCGTTTGGTCCATGGTTTTTTGAGGGCGATACTTTACTCCGGTATCTTATTGCTGCCTCAACAACACCTCAACCGAAAGAATTTAGGAAAAACTGGTTACCTTCAAGTCGGTCGATTGCGTTTACACGTCAACGATTTATAGAATCAGGTGGATATCCAGAATGGTTACCTATTTGTGAAGATGTCGTGTTCGATCTTGCGCTGCAAAAAACAGGAGCCGTATTTGCGTATAGCCGCACTCCACAGGTATTTTGGAGACCACAAAAAACATTCAAAACATATATGCGACAGTTATTTTTATATACAAGAGGGGATGGGCATGCGAATTTATGGCCCTGGCGCCAGGCTATTCGGTATGGTGTATATGGAGGGAGTATGGCACTCGTTATACTTATCGCGCTTGGATGGTACATCTTTCTGCTTCCCCTTGGTGTCGGGCTTGTGTTCTATATGAAAAAATTCTGGGCACGATTCTCCTTATTTTCACTTCCGCTTTCTTCTTCACAGCGTGTGCTCGGGTTTGTTGTACTCCCAGCTATCATTGCTCTAGGAGATGTGGCCAAAATGGGCGGCTACATTGTCGGTACGTGGCAACGGGCACGAAAACAGATTCCTCATGTATAGACTCATATGATTTCTGTTATTATTGTTAATTGGAATACCAAGGATCTCCTTAAACAAACCGTATCATCTCTTTTGGCATCAACGTCACTTCCTCTTGAAGTGATTGTTGTTGATAATGCCTCAACCGATGGAAGCATTGAGATGATTAAGGAGGAATTTCCACAGATTGTTCATCTGGTAAATACAGAAAATCTTGGGTTTGGAAAAGCAAATAATCAAGGCATGGCAAAAGCAACAGGAGAGGTGTTTTTTCTCCTTAATAGCGACACCATTGTTCATACACATGCCGTTGATACGCTGTATGCGTATTTACAGGAACATCAAGAGGTTGGTATGGTCGGCCCCAAACTTTTGAATGCTGATGGAACGTTTCAACACGCATGCCGACGTCGCTTGCCAAATCCACTCAATTCTTTTCTCTATCTTTCAGGAATTGGAAAAATATTTCCTCGCTCTGAAGTCATGAATGCGTATAAGATGCAAGCAGAATCACCTGATATATCAGGTCCAGTAGAGGCCATTTCTGGGGCAGCTATGTGTTTTCGACGCTCAGTGTATGCGGCGACAGGTGGATTTGATGAGCGATTTTTTATGTATGGCGAAGATTTGGATTTATGTAAAATGACGCACGATAATGGTTTTCCTATTCACTACGTTCATACGGCTGTTATTACCCACCTTGGTGGACAAAGTAGTAAACGAAGTCGCTTGAAATCGCTGTTTAATTTTTACGAAGCCATGTGGCTCTATTACGACAAGCACTACCGAACCGGTCATCCTTGGATTATTCGCCAACTCATTCGTGGAGGTATTTGGGCTGCATATGGGAAGGCGGTTATTGTGAATATATTTAAATCACGATCGTAATGTTCTATGAATAGTCTGATGTTAGTCACAGGCGGGGCCGGGTTTATTGGCACAAACCTCGTGCGTATGCTTGTTGAAGAGGGGTATCGTGTGCGTGTGTTTGATAATTATTTGGGCGGACGATTCTCTGAACGCATTGTTCCGGGGGTTGAATATAGAGAAGGGGATATTCGTGACCTCGCACAGGTTGAGCAGGCTGCTGAAGGGGTGCAGGGTATTTTTCATTTGGCAGCCGTGCCACGCGTTCCATATTCTGTTGAACATCCTCTTGAAACAAATGATCACAATGTTACGGGAACACTCCATGTGCTTTTGGCCGCGCGAAAACAGGGTGTGAAACGAGTGGTGTTTAGTACCTCTTCTTCTATTTATGGTGGACAGGTTAGTACAGTCGCCACTACAGAAGAGATGAAACCTCATCCAGAAAGTCCGTATGCGTTACAAAAATTAGCAGGACAAGAATATTGTCGCTTATTTTCGAAACTCTATGGGCTCGAGACCGTCGCGTTGTGCTATTTTAATGTGTATGGCCCCTACATGGATCCAGAGGGTGCATATGCTTTAGTTATTGGAAAGTTTTTACGTCAAAAACAACGTGGTGAAGCCCTTACTATTTGCGGTGATGGTGAATATTATCGCGATTACACACACGTACATGATATTGCACGTGCGAATCTCCTTGCGATGAAGGCGGACACTGTAGGGAAAGGTGAGTGTATAAATATCGGCAATAACAGCCCAGTCTCTGTAAATACTCTCGCAGACCTTATTGGTGGAGAGCGGGTGTACGTTCCTGAGCGACCAGGAGATGTACGTGCGACTCGCGCTGATTATAGAAAAGCAAAACAGCTCCTCGGGTGGGAGCCGTCTATTCTTCTTCAGGACGGGATAGCTGACATGAAAAAACAGTGGAACATTGCTTAAAGTTCTACTGACCCTTCATTCTGATAATTTTATCAATGGTTTTGAGAAGAATCGCCACATCAAGTAAGAGTGAACGGTTTTTTATGTAGTATAAATCGTACTGCAGTTTTTCAAGTGATTTGGCCATGGTGTCAGTGTAGTCTTGGTGGAGTACGGCCCATCCAGTAAGCCCAGGTTTCACCATATTGCGAAGTGCGTAGTATGGCATGCGAGATTCAAGTTCCGCGACAATCTCAGGGCGCTCGGGTCGTGGTCCAATAAGCGTGATATCACCTCGTACTAAGTTCCATAATTGAGGGAGTTCGTCGATACGCATGCGGCGTAACCATTTTCCAATTGGAGTGACACGCTTGTCTTCTTTTTTTGCAAACTGGAACCCATGTAATTCGGCACTTCCGTCAGGTGAAAGCGCGTACATAGAACGAAATTTGTACATCCAAAAAATCTGTCCGTATACACCCGTGCGTTTTTGTTTAAAGAAGAGGGGGCCCGGAGAGGTGATTTTAATGAGAAGGGCAATAATAGGAAAAATGAATAAAAAGACACTGCCAATAAGAATGACCGCAAGCAAGTCGATGGTTCGGCGAATATGTTGATAAAGAGGGTTTCGTTCTTTTTTGAGGTTGCTTAAAAACCAATCTTCTGAAAAAAGAGATGGCGGAATCCTGCCTGTAATTTCCTCGTAAAAATCAGATAGAGTACGTATCGAGACATCGGAAAAAAGAAGTGGGTACAATGTGGGCATGGCTGTTTCTTTGTGATGGATGTGTGGCGCGAGAATAACTATCGATATTTCTCGAAAAAGAGGGTCTCTGTTCATTGCGTCCAATGTTGGAAACACAGGAATGCGCTGACCGGTGTTTTTATAAAAACTTTCGTGGTTCGAGTCAACAATTGCTACAACGTTATATCCCCGTTCCGGCTCTTTTTGGAGTGTTTCAATAAGAAAAGAAGCTTCTTCGGCCATACCGACGAAGGCAAGTTTTTTTTGCAAACGAACGTTGCCTACCATGCGGGCAAACATGGTGTGCCAACACCCGATACCTATATAGGTCAGTGTGGTTGCGATGATGAGAATTGTTTTTGGCGCGATACCCGAATCACCAAAAATATAGAAGAATATAATACCAACGAGAAGTGCCATGATGCCGGTTTCTGCGTAGCGACGCGCGTGATACGCGCGATTGGTGTCGTATAGACCGTTAATATAATTAATAACCAACCAAAAACAAAAAGTAATGGTAAACACCAAAACATGACTCTGCCACTGAAGGTGGTTTGGGGGTACTAATGTGCGTAAAAAAAGACCACACCATAGGCCGGCGTACATGAGGACAGTGTCTCCCATTAAGAGAAGAAATTGTCTGATCCGACGTTGCATCATAAAAGATTGCGAAAGGGGGTTGTTTCTTGTATACTATGGTAGTAGTATGCAAGCGACTTTCATGCATTATGTATATCAAAATACGGCAAATAACACAATCGACTCTCCTGGGGATGCTTTTTTTGTTTTTTTGTGTCATGGGTGCCTTTTGGGCGTGTAGCGCGGTAATGGCCGCCACAGTTACCCATAAAGTACTTATCAATAAAAATGCTCGTTCAACAAGCGATCGTTTTGTGACGCTTACGCTTACGGCACCTTCAACAACAACACATATGCGTGTTGCCAATAGTCGTGATGAATTGTCAAAAGCTGAATGGCGTGTGTTCCGTACGGAGTTAAAAAATTGGTACCTCTCTGAAGGTTCAGGGAGAAAAACAGTGTATGTCGATTTTCGAGACCGCCAGAGCATGGTTTCTTCTGTGTACGAAGACACTATTACGTATTTTTTAAATCAAGAAGGATATTTAATTATTAACGATGATGATCCGGAGACGGCAAACGCGTCGATTCGTGTTCAGGTCGGTTTACCGAAAAATATTCGACGCATGAGGCTATCAAATTCGCTCCCTCTTGATGAGGTTGGTTGGCAAAAACCCGTAACGTCTCTCCGGTGGCGATTGACAGACGGAATAGGTCCGAAAACCGTGTATGCGCAGTTTGAGTATACAGAATACGATAATAACCGAGGTGAATATAAAAAAAGCAATATTTTTCAGGATTCAATAATGTTGGTTGATCGTGCGATTACAAAACCAGATTTTACGATTAATAACGGCGCGAAACAAACGACTGAGCCGCGCGTAAATTTGCTGTTTAGCTATCCAGCAGGAACTCGTTCTTTTCTTATCTCGAACACATCGACATTTGAAGGGGCGGTATGGCGTACCCCGCGCCAAGCTATGCCATGGACCCTTGAAAATTTTTCCGGAGTTCACACCGTATTCGTTCAATTTTATACCTTAAACCAAACTACAACGACCGTGAAACATACCATAACGTACAAGCCAAGTGTTGAAGCACAGCGTCCTACTGTCCGCGCCAATACACTTGTGCCCGGTGTTGTTACAAAAGATGGTTCAGGAAATATATATTATGTTGGACAAGATCGAGCTCTTCATCTTATGTCACGCATCGTGTTTGATTCATGGTTTGCGTCAAATGATGTGATACAGTCAGTGACGCAGTCAGAATTAAATCGATATAACATAAGCACGCCTGTTTGTGTTCGCCCTGGAACATGGCTTGTGAAGTTTCCTGGTGACGCAAAGGTGTATGCCGTGCTCTATGGATGTAAACTGCAACATATTCGTTCTGAAACAGAAGCACACCTTTTGTATGGTCCACAATGGCTTGGAAGACTTGTTGAACTACCATCTCGAGAAAGAAGTTTGTATACCATTATTCCAAACAATCAAAATATTGCTCTCGCGTCAGACTCTGATGGAGATGGATTAGACGCAGAAACTGAAGCAGAGTTTGGCTCGGATAATCGTAAGTCAGATACCGACGGTGATAAACTGTCGGACTACGAAGAGGTGGTATATTGGCTTACAGATCCACTCACATCAGATACGAATGGTGATGGGGTGTTAGATGGGCCACAGATTATGTCGGGTCGTTCACCTACCACGGGTGGAAAATTAAGTACGTTGCCTAAAAACAGCTACTTCTTGCCATACGGCACTCTCACTCTTTCCGGGTTATCTTCGTATAATTATCGAGCTCTGTCGGGTTTTTATTCTGTAGGAAAAGCGACAAGTGATATATTTTTATTGAGTAACTTTCAAACACGATTTGCCGTTAAGCCGACATATCGGACCGTGGTAAGTGGAAGCGTGCGCGCGCAAAAAGGAGTTGATCCTTTAACAGCGTATCCCACTGTGTACGATAGTGCTGGAGTGAATTTACGTCAGCAATAATTTTTTTGTATGGGTGTGTGGTGGATATATAAATCTTTATTCTCTTTTCTAATCATTGGGGTTTTGATACTTCCACATCCTGCTTTTGCGCGGGTACATAGCGATCCTCAGGGGTCACAGTGGGCATACGACCTTTTGCGTGCGTCTGAAGCCTGGGATATGACGCAAGGATCTTCCGCGGTGGTAGTCGCGGTCATTGATAATGGAATTGATATTGATCATCTCGATTTGCGTGACAATATTTGGAGAAATGAAGATGAAGCCCCGGATAATGGTATTGATGACGACCATAATGGATACGTTGACGATGCGTATGGGTGGAATTTTGTACCCGACGACATGAATGGCGATGGTGTCATTGGTCCGGATGAAAATTATGGAAACCCAAATGTGCGACCAAGGGTACGCTCAGGCCTTTCTGAAAGTGATAGAGAAAATATCAATCATGCTACTATTGTGGCGGGTATCATCGGCGCGCGGGGTGATAATGGTATTGATGGCGCGGGGATAAATTGGCATGTAAAACTCATGTCGATTCGTGTTGTAGATGAGACCGGTGTGTCGCATGCGTTTGTTTTAGGTAGGGCTATCCGATATGCGGTAGATAACGGGGCTCACATTATCAATATCAGTTTGGTGGGAAATGCCTATGATGATGAGTTAAAATCAGCTCTCGCGTATGCCTATGACCGTGGAGTGGCCGTGGTCGCTGCGGCAGGCAATACCCTGAGCGATTTAAATACGAATCCTGAGTATCCTGTATGCGCGGACGCTTCAAGCAATGTACCTTTTGTGGTTGGCGTGAGCGCTATTCAAGAAGGAAGGCGGTTTGCCCCGTTTTCAAATAGTGGTTCGACGTGTATTGATGTGACGGCTCCAGGAGTGAACATCGCAAGTACGGTAATTTATCGTCCCGAGTTAGGGTTTACGACTTCGTATGTCGGCGGTAAACGAGGGACCTCGTATGCCACGCCATTTGTCAGTGGTATTTTAGCTCTTATAAAAAGCGTTCAACCAGAATGGCACGCGCCAGAATTGTACGATACGCTGTTTACGAGTGTTTCGAAGACAACACCAACTGACGAGGCGCTGTACCAAACATTTTTTGGTCGTGGTTTGGTGCAAGCAGAAGCAGCGCTTCGTCTGGCTTTGAGTAAACGCGTTACGCAGGCACCAACAGGGCTAGCGTTTTTTGTTCCCGGTGGTGATGGTGGGGTGTATCTTACGAAAAATAGCGGAACCTTGGCATCACTGACAAACTCTGTTTTTAAAGAATCGTCAATGGTGCTCACAGCTCGGGCGACCCGCGCCATGTATTACATGACATTTCAAAACGTTCAACGTGATCAGACCCTCTTGCGTGTATTTGGAAACGATGGATCTCTTCGTGGAGAACGTCGACTGTCCATTCCAACCGACACGCGTTTTGGGGTAGGGTTTTTGACATCAACAGGCACTCCGGATATGGTGTTTTGGCGTAAGGGAAAAACAGCAAACCTTTTTGATGTATACTCATTGTCCGGGATAAAAAAGAATAGTATTAAAAACACTGACGGGTATATTGTTAAAAGTGTTACCACTGCTCTCCAGAGCGCGTCTGATCTTTCTTCTGTATATGTGCTCGTCGAAAAAAATGGCGAACCTCGACTACTAACGGTTAATGCTGATGGTACCATTACCGCAAATATACGTCTGGCAAAAGAGTTGCGTCTTAATGACATAGTAGTGGGGAAGATCGGGAATGAGGGTGAGCTTAGGGTTGTTGGTGTCAGCGACCAAAAGAATGCGCCGAAAATTACCTATCTCACGACCGAGGGAGCCGTGATTAAAACCGTTTTGCTTGATGACAAGCCTTCTTCATTTGAAACAATTGTTCGCTTGATTGATCTTTCAGGTGATGAGCAACCAGAAGTCGTTGTCCTTTCTGGCGGGTCTCGCCCTGTGGCGCGAGTGTTTGATGGACAGGGGAGACTGAAAGATAGTTGGCGTGATGGGGTGCCGGAGCAATCAAAAAAAACTCTTCAGCTTGTACCTTTGTTTGAGGTACCTACGTTATAACATGTATCTCTTTATACACTATGGCTCTCTTTACGAAACAACCTTCAATCGGCGGCGTGTTTGAAAAAAAAAATGTCGTTGTTACTGGTGGCGCGGGTTTTATCGGTTCGCATTTATGTGAACGCTTACTTCGTGACGCAAAAGTTATCTGTATTGACGATCTTTCGAATTCAGGAATTCAAAATATTGAACACCTACTTCAATACGCGGATTTTGAATTTATTAAGCATGATGTCACTGAACCGATTGACTTGGCCGCATTTCCTGAACTCGATAAATTTCATGTGAAATATCAGGGTGTACAAGAGGTATACCACTTGGCGTGCCCAACAAGCCCAAAAAATTTTGAGACGCATAAACTGCAATCACTCACGGCAAATTCAAAAGGGGTCATGTCTACGCTTGATTTAGCAGTTGAGTATCGCGCGAAGTATATTTTAGGGTCGAGTTCAGTGGTGTATGGCGAACCCACTGCGGACAGGTACATGTTTGCGGAAACAGATGAGGGGGCTGTGAACCATCTTTCCCCACGCGCCTGCTATGACGAGGGGAAACGCTTTGCTGAAACGTGCGTGATAACTTATCGCCAGGTGTATGGTATTGATGCTAAGATCGCGCGCATTTTTAGTACCTATGGACCGCGGATGCGATTACGCGATGGACTTCTTGTGCCAGATTTTATTGTCAACGCGCTTGAGAATAAAGATGTGGTTATATATGGAGATAAAGAGATGGCAGAGACGCTTTGTTATGTTTCTGATATGGTTGACGCGCTTATACGTCTCATGCGTACCGCGCCCGAGGTTATGATTGTAAATACCGGTGCCGATCAAATGTATCGCATGGTTGACGTGGCCGAGCTTATTATTGCCATGACGAAATCGAGTTCTGCTATTGCATTTGAAAAACCAGCGGTGGAATTGGCAAAAAAGGGTGTACCTGACCTCCGTCTCGCAAAAGAAGCCCTCGGTTGGCTACCTTTGGTGCGTCTCGAAGACGGCTTGCGAGAGACCATAGATTATGCTATTGCTAATAAGGAGTTTGTGGCGTTTGAACGTCGCATGCGGGGGAATGCGCCCATGTAATCTATGCGTCTCGCGATCGTACCAGCACTCAATGAAGAAAAAAATATTGCTCGCGTCATTCAAAAACTTCGACCGTATGTTGACACCGTTGTTGTGGTTGATGATGGCTCGACTGATGCCACGTCCGTTGTTGCGAAAACATTTGGCGCGGTTGTTCTTCGCCATCGTGTGAATCGCGGGCAAGGAGCCGCGCTTCAGACCGGACACGAGTATGCCATGCAAAAAGGTGCGGATATTGTTGCGCACTTTGACGGCGATGATCAGTTTGATGTACGTGATGTAGAGCGGGCTATTACTTTTTTGCGTACACAAGATTTGGATATTGTCATTGGAAAACGCGTGCATTCGGCTGGGTATCAATTGCCGTCCATGAAACGGTACATCATTTGGCCTGGGGCAAAAGTAGTCAATATCCTTATGGGAGGGATTACACTCTCAGATAGTCACTGTGGTTTTCGGGTCATTCGCGGTACGGCTCTGCCAAAACTTCGCATTACGCAAGATCGCATGGCGCACGCAAGCGAGATACCGGTGCTTATTCGTAGGGCGCATTTGCGATATGGAGAACTTCCTATTCATGTGACGTATCACCGCTACGGACAACGGTTTGTTCAGGGGTTTAAGGTGTTAAAGGATTTATTTTTTGGACGGTTTTCTGTATGACTATGTTTATTCTCTTTCAGTGGATTTTTTTAGGGGTTGCTGTTGTTGCTGTTACCGGCGGTGTGTTTTTTACCTATAAAAAATCATGGTCATCTCGAACGGTATTTTGGTGGTGTCTGTTTTGGGTGGTGGCAACACTTGTTACATTGTTTCCTGAATCCGCATCAAACATTGCCGCCACTCTTGGTATAGGGCGCGGGGTTGACGTTATTATATACGGAGCACTTACCCTTTTGTTCGGACTTCTCTTTCGTGCAGAAGTGCGTTTTGATCGGCTTGAAAAACAGTTAACCGGCCTTATTCGCGATCTCGCGCTTCGAGATGTTGAGGAATAAGATATGCGTATTGCTCACATCGTGCCGGTGTACCCTCCGTATGGTGGTGGTATGGGTAGGGTCGCGTATGAAATGGTGGAGGAGCTGTGTCGTATGGGTCACGATGCTCAAGCCATCACTCCGCGGTACGCAACGCGCGTAAAGGATGGTACAGACCAGTCACATGTTCGTTTCCTTCGGCCGTTATGTACAAGTGGAAACGCGGCGTTTGTTCCCTCATTATTTTTTTCTCTACGAGGGTACGATCTTGTTCACCTCCACTATCCGTTTTTTGGGGCCACGTTCATTACTCTCCTTTTTCGTTTATTTCACCCCCACGTACCTTTAGTCGTGAGTGTGCACATGGATCCAGCATTATCTGGCTGGCGCAGGTATGTTCATATTTTGGCACGCAGGATTGTTCTGCCACTTCTGCTTCGTGTCTCAGACGCATGTATTGGAAGTACTTTTGATTACATTGCATCGAGTGAATTTCACGCTTCTTTTCTTGCGCAAAAAAAACTGTGGCATGAAATTCCTTTTGGCGTAGACACAAACCATTTTTCTGTTGCCAGTAGACGGTCAGATTTTTATTCCCGTTATGGGCTCGACTCGCAGATACCAATTATTCTTTTTGTTGGCGGCATGGACAAACCACATGCGTTTAAGGGAGTTCCTGTGCTTCTTGAGTCATTAGCGATATTGCAAAAAGATGGTGTGGTGTTTCAGGCGGTATGCGTGGGAAAAGGCCCTCTTCGTGAGGAGTATGAACGATACGCAAAGGAACTTGGTATTGCTCAGCACGTACATTTTTTTTCAGACGTCACATACGAGGCGCTTCCATTGTTTTACCAACATGCTCATGTTTTTGTGCTTCCGTCCGTAGGGAAGGGAGAGTCATTTGGACTAGTTCTTCTTGAAGCTATGGCATGTGGTACACCCGTCGTTGCTACCGATATACCTGGGCTTCGCACTGTGGCGCGTGTAGGTGGTGATGCGGTACCGCCAAAAGATCGAGCGGCTCTCGCTGATGCTTTGCGAATCCGTCTTCTTAAACATCTGACGGTGGCAGAGCGAGAAGCTCTTCATCATACGATAGCTTCGCGGTATAGTTGGGAATCGGTTGCGACTTCGCTTGCATCACTCTATGCATCGTTGGTCACAAAGTCAAAAAAAGAGTATACTACACGAAAATAATGTTTTTTATGAAACACACCCGTTTTCTCCTTGGTGGTATCGTTGGCGCAGGCCTTATGTGGCTTTTGGGTACCGCGAAAGGAAAAAAAGCTCAAACAAAAATGTTCGCCATGACTGATGAGCTTTTTTTGGGTATGAAAAAAACGGTCATTGCTTCGCCGACGTGGAAAGAGTTTCAAGAGGGGCAGTATGGTCGACTAGTAACACAGGTGGTGAAAGCGTACGTGAAAAAACACAAACTTCCAAAAGATGTCGAAGCCTGGATTTCTTCTCAGCTTCTTCGACGATGGAAACAATTTCAACGATTTCTTGATGTTGAAAAAAGAAAAGGGTCATCCCGGCGGTAGTGTCATTTTAAAGACAAATATTTTTCGTACCAAATAGGCAAAAATGGCTGTGAAAAAAATTACCCCAGCTTTGCTTATCCATATTGAAGGAAGAAAGCGATTGAGGTAAACGATCATTGGCCCGGAAATCAGAACAACAATAATGGTTAGCAGTGTCGAGTATATATAGGTTTTACTCAGTGTTTGGTTGTGGGAAAAAACAACCGCGTAGTGCCATGCAAAATTATGTGTGGAGCCGATGATAGCGCCTACCCACTGTGCGATAATAAGAGGTGTTTGATAGTGAAGACAAAGAGCGAAAAAGGCCGAATCAACCGCGACACCAAGCATTCCAACGGCAACATATAAAAAAAGTTCTTTGCGTAATGGTGCGGAGATCATAGGCAATGATGGTAGGAAGTATAGCGTAGCAGGTAGCCATATGGTACCATAGGAGTATCTTTTTTGTCATGTTTATGAAAACACTCCCTTCCTATTTTGAGCAAGCAATTGCCGCGCATGCCTCTGATGTCCATTTAGTCACCGGAGCACAACCCCTCATGCGTGTTGACGGGGAATTAACAGTTATTGAGGATGTTGCTCTTCAGGATAAAGAACTCGAAAGTGCCATTTCTGAACTTCTCACCGCTGAACAAAAGAAACGATATGAAGATGAGCTTGAGCTTGACTTGAGCTACGAGCTAAAAGGTGAGCGGTTTCGTATTAATATCCATCAAGAAGAGGGGCACATTGGTCTGGCGGCGCGTCTTATTCCACCGGAAATTCCTGATATTGAATCATTGCGTTTCGAACCAGCGTTGAAAGAGTTTATGACTCTTATGGACGGACTGGTGCTTGTGGTTGGTCCGACTGGTCACGGGAAATCAACCACACTCGCGGCCATGGTTGAAGAAATTAATAAAACAAGAAAAGCGCACATTATCACCATTGAAGATCCTATTGAGTTTGTGTTTCAAGAAAAACAAAGTTTAATTGAACAGCGTGAAGTGGGGGTTGATACGAAATCATTTGCTGCCGCCCTAAAACATGTGCTTCGTCAGGATCCGAACGTTATTTTGGTAGGGGAAATGCGTGACCCGGAAACCATTGCGACGGTGCTTACGGCTGCTGAAACAGGGCATTTGGTGTTTTCCACGCTGCACACCTCAAGTGCTGCTGAGGCCGTGGAACGTATCGTCGACGTGTTCGATGGGCCAAAACAGAAACAAATTCTTATTCAACTTGGATCAGTGCTTCGTGGAATCGTCGCGCAACAGTTGGTGCCGAAAATTGGCGGAGGTCGTGTGGCCGCTCGTGAAATTTTAATCAATACTCCTGCCGTATCCAATTTAATTAAAGAAAATAACATCGCGCAAATGCGCAGTGCTATTCAAACGGGTGCTAAAGATAATATGGTTTCTATGGAAAACTCGCTGAAAGCCCTCGTGGACGAAGGATTGGTCGATAAGGATACCGCGAGTCGTCGGATGGGGAAGGGGAGAAAGGTGTAACGAATATATGTCACTTAGTGCCGAGCGTATGCAGCGTGGAGGGTATCGGCTCATGGTTTTGTTTAGCCTCATTGTCGGCTTTGGCGCTATTATGATTGCGCGTTTATTTTGGCTTATGGTGCTTCACCATGAAGAATACGTCCTCAAGGCCAATGACATGCAGGGGATAGCAACCAAAGTACGTCCCATTCGAGGCGAGGTGTATTGGCAAGATGTGCCCCATCGTCTCACGTTTCCGATTGCTCTGAATAAAGACACGTATACGGTGTTTGCGGATACACGCCAGCTGCAGTCTGACCGCGCGCGCAAAGATACTGCCGAAGCTCTTTTTCGTATTGTTGGTGGCGACGAAACGATTGTTTCTCAATTTGAAAAGGTGTTGCAAAAAGAAAATGATCCATATGAACCACTTATTCCTGCGGTTGATGAAGGCGTGGCTGAGGCAATTCGCGAAGCGCGTATTACCGGTCTCGGGCTTGAACGTCATCCAGAACGGTTTTATCCTGAAAAAGAATTGATAGCCCAAACTCTTGGCTTTGTCGGAAAAAATGACCAGGGTGAGCCTGTAGGCCGATATGGTATTGAAGGATATTTTAATAAAGAATTGACTGGTAGTGGTGGGTTTGTCGAGGGGGTGCGTAGCGCGAGCGGGCGTCTTATCCCTCTTTCGGGAAAAGAATTCACTCCTGTTGAAGACGGAGCCGATGTGGTGCTGACCCTTGACCGTACGTTGCAGTATCGGGCGTGTGAGCGTCTGAAACAGGCTGCGGAAGAATATAAGGCCGAAAGCGCGAGTCTCGTAATGATGGATCCAAACTCCGGCGCGATTTTGGCATTGTGCAATACACCCTCATTTGACGCGAACCTGTACAACAAGGTAAAAGACATTCGTTTGTTTAACAATAACAGTATTTTCACTCCCTACGAACCAGGGTCAATTTTTAAACCCATAGCCATGGCCGCGGCCCTTGAAGAGGGGCTTGTGACTCCTGACACCACTTTTTTTGATACGGGTTCGCGTGAAGGTATATGCGAAACACCGATTCGCAATGCGGGGAATAAGGCTTACCAAACACAAAGTATGATTGGCGTGCTTGATAACTCTATTAACACGGGTATGGTGTGGGTGGCGGAAAAACTTGGCCGCGAACGGCTAAAACAATATATTGAAAATTTTGGTTTTGGTACAAAAACTGGCATTCATTTAGATACAGAAGCGTCTGGAGACATTTCATCGCTTTCAAGAAACGCAAAAAGAAACTTTGATTGCTACGCGGCCACGGCCTCATTTGGACAGGGTATCACCGTCACGCCACTTCAAATGGTGGTTGCCTACGCCGCGATTGCCAATGGTGGTGTGCTCATGGCTCCGCACATTGTGTCGGAAATACGATATGCTGATGGTCGTGCGGAAGAAGTAAAACCAAAAGAAATTAAACGTGTTCTTAGTACGCGCGCGGCGCAATTAGTAAAAAGTATGCTTATAAGTGTGGTTGATCAAGGACACGGAAAACCCGCTAAAGCTCCTGGGTACTATGTGGCGGGTAAAACCGGAACCGCGCAAATCGCGGGCCAAGGTGGATACATACAAAATGTGTACAATCACTCATTTGTTGGCTTTGCCCCCGCAGAAAATCCTGCATTTGTCATGATTATCAAATTTGAAAAACCAGCAGTCGAATATTCTGCCTCAACCGCCGCGCCGGTATTTGGTGACATTGCTCGGTTTGCGCTTCAGT
Source organism: uncultured Gammaproteobacteria bacterium (assembly GCA_964646505.1). Taxonomy (GTDB): domain Bacteria; phylum Patescibacteriota; class Patescibacteriia; order Magasanikbacterales; family UBA922; genus CAZQXB01. Next base: position 2,033 of record CAZYEQ010000003.1, on the reverse strand, counting down.
ATTTAGATATTCCTCCGACACGGTAGGTGTTGATTTATTGTGTACAGTCTGCTACGGTAGGGGTGAATCGGCGCTGTGCCGACTTTCTGAAGGAGGATACAGTGAAGAGTCGTACAATCGCAATCTTCATCATTCTGGCTTTCTTCGCGTGTGAGTTTCGAACCGCACCACGTTCCGGCCACATCCCACTTCGCCATGTCGCCACAGTTCGTATCGAGCCTGATGAGCCACTCGTCACTACCCTGAACACATGGCTGAGGGCACACTCTGACCATCATGTTCTCGCCTTCACTGGTGTGTCTGATGGGAGGAGCAGCTTTGCTTCGGTCTTGA
>CAZYEQ010000003.1:1312-1690 GCA_964646505.1 uncultured Gammaproteobacteria bacterium | reverse complement strand
TTCGATCAAGGGCCAAACCACCCACAATCATTTCGAGAAATTCCTGTGGATGATAGGTTAGGGCCGGATTTGTCTCTTGATCGGTTCATTACGGACAACCCAACACTTCGCGTGTTTGCCCTGTCAGCACTACCTCGCTTCGGCGGCGGCAGCACAGATAAACTCATCCTCTGTGTGGAGCAGCAATAAGTGCGTACAGAGGAATCTGTGCGTGCGAGCAAGTACCCCCAAGTACGGTTACGGAACGGGGGATTTTTTTTATAGTGAAAACTGCTTGGTTTTCAAACTTTCCCAAAGTTCGACTTCCCTAACATTAAAATATCTACCCTTCTAGGGTAGATATTTTAATGTGTCAGAGGGGAGAGTCGAACTCCCGAC
>CAZYEQ010000003.1:0-1302 GCA_964646505.1 uncultured Gammaproteobacteria bacterium | reverse complement strand
GCTGAAAATCCGGCGTTTGTGATGATTGTAAAATTTGAAAAACCAGCAGTAGAATTTTCTGCATCAACCGCTGCGCCGGTATTTGGTGATATTGCCCGGTTTGCGTTGCAATATTTAGAGATTCCACCGACGCGCTAATGAGATATATCACAAAACCGCCTCATGGGCGGTTTTGTGTATGGTGTCAGAGGGGAGAGTTGAACTCCCGACCTTAGGGTTATGAATCCTACGCTCTTACCAACTGAGCTACTCTGACAAATGCGAGAGTATTGTGCCACAAAAACGTGTGTCTGTCAATCTTTAGTTACTGAAGAAAGACAGTGGCTGTATGGTGCTTTTTTAACGTATAAATGTGCTATAAAAGTTCTCGAGGGAGTTTCCAAATGTATATGCCAAGGCCAAATGATGTGATAGACATCACCATAAATATGGTGGTGTATCCAAAGGTTTGAATAAGGACTCCACCAATGAGTGCCGCGAGTCCGGTAACAATAGCAGCAATCCCTTCCCACTTACCCCATTCGGCAATGGCATTTTCTTTGCTGGTGTGGCTTGCGTAGACTGAATCAAAGGCAGGGCTCCCAAGCGCGGTAGCCATACCCCAAAGTACTTGGGTAATAATAAGTTGTGTCAGATTTGTCATATAGGCGTAGCTTATAAACACCACGCCACGGAGCACATAGCCAAGAGCAATGAGAAGTTCCGGCTCTTTCATTTTTAACTCAAGGGTTGAAAATAAAAAAATGAGAAGGCCTGCGACTATCGAAAAAATCGCCCACGATAACCCAGCAAAGGCAATACTTCCTCCGATATGAGCAATAAATACGGCGTAAAACGGAGCAAAGAGCCCTGAAATGAAAACGAGAATGGAGTTGACTGTAATTAAAATACGTAGACTTCGGTTAAGACGTACTCCAGGGAAGATGAGAGAAAAGATTTGTTTAGAGGGTTGTGTTGGTTCAGTCATGGTGTTTATGTATGGGTGATATTGTATTTTATACCATAATACACACCTTGTGAAGGAAAGTGTGTGTTTTTGTATGAAGATTTTTACCTATGTAGCCCGTAGGGGAAATCTCACTCGTCCGAATTTCATTCGGACTCTTGGGAAAGGGCTTCCGCCCCTTCCCAACCATCCCCCAGCAAAGGTGGGGAAACTACCAAGCAGTTTCCCCAAACCCCTTCAGTTCGATTCCCCAGACGGCAAAAATAAAATACCCCTGATTTTACAGGAGTATTTTATTTTGGTACACCTCTACACCACCACTCGAACCTACTTCCAAACAGGTGGAACCAATCAAG
>CAZYEQ010000002.1:32601-42735 GCA_964646505.1 uncultured Gammaproteobacteria bacterium | reverse complement strand
TCATGCAATATCACAAAACAGAAACCGGCTTTGAAAAACTCCCTCAACAAAACGTGGATTTTGGTGGCGGGTTAGAACGGGTCATGGCGGCTAAAATCAATAACCCAGATGTGTTCCGTATCGACATTTTTGATGGTATCCGAAACGTCCTTCAAACCATGTCAGGAAAAGTGTATGGAGAAAACCCTAAAGAAACCTATGCGTTTCGTGTGATCATGGATCATATTCGCGCAGCGACGTTTCTTATTGCTGATGGCGCGCTTCCTGGAAATAAAGATCAGGGGTATTTTACCCGCCGTTTGCTTCGCCGTACGGTTCGTTTTGCGAGTGTTCTTGGAATTGGCAATGGGGTTTGCGGAAATGTTACCGAAGAAGTGGTTAACGCGTACGCGACTGCGTATCCAGAACTTGTCGAAAAACGCGACATGATTCTTCAAGCCATGCGCACCGAAGAAGATAAGTTCCGCAAAACCTTAGACAAAGGCGTAAAGTTATTTGAAACGCTTGTTGCTTCAAAAGGTGAACAAAAAGAAGTAAGTGCCGATGAGGCTTTTGATTTGTATCAATCATACGGATTTCCGCTTGAAGTGACCGAAGAACTCGCGAAAGAAAAAGGGTTTGTTGTGGACTCAACTGGCTTCAAAACCAAGCTCAAAGCCCACCAAGATCAATCTCGCCAAGGCGCGGAAAAGAAATTTAAAGGTGGAATGGAAGATCACTCAGACATGAGTGTGAAATATCATACCGCAACGCATTTACTCCATATTGCACTTCGCAAAGTGCTCGGAAACCATGTGGGGCAAAAGGGGAGTAACATTACCCCAGAGCGCTTGCGTTTCGACTTTTCTCATCCTGATAAAATGTCACCAGAGCAAATTAAAGAAGTGGAAGATTTGGTAAATGGTGCTATTAAACATGACTACAAAGTAACCTGGCAAGAAATGCCGGTTGATGAAGCGTATAAGCAAGGGGTGATTGGCTTTTTTCCAGAGCGCTACGATGATGTGGTAAAAGTGTACACGGTCGGCGATCCAGCTCACGCAGGCAACGCCAACCCAAACGAACCTACCTTTAGTCGCGAAATTTGTGGTGGTCCACATGTTGAACAGACCGGTACCATGGGCAAATTCAAAATTACGAAAGAAGAAGCGGTGTCAGCCGGGGTGCGTCGGATTAAGGCGATTTTGGAATAATAAAAAAGGCGCCCTTGTTACGTGAGTACGCAACAAGGGTCTACGGTTCCTAACATTTTTTGTCACTGTCACTTCGCTTGAGCCTTTTGCATGTTTTTAGCAAGCTGGTTGTAGGCCATGGCCACAAGCCTTGGCCAACGATCTTTGTACTCCGTAGAGATTCTGGTCCATCCAGCCCACGTACCTTCTGCACCCGTAACAGGAACGTACGGCTCGGCTGCATGATCGCCGAACTCTGTTTGCGCGGCGTCAGCACTAATCCAGACATGAAGCATACCTTTTCCTCTACCACTTTTTTTGAGAAACGCGAACTTTATACCTTCAACAGTTAGGTGGGGATCACCCATAATTTCCTCTTCCTTAACGTGTGGAAGTCCCTTTTTGGTTTGGACAAAGAGTCGGTAGCTGTCTTCGTAGCTCATAAAGACCCCCTTTTTTGGTGTGCTGCCTGCCATAGGTACTATATTTTTTTCACTAAGCCGTGTCAACACTGTCTTTTTATCTCGGTTTCTGTGTTAGGTTTGGGTAGTATTCTTCTGTGCACAGTACTCACTAAGGAGTTCTTTTGTATTAAAGCGATTGTGGAATAAACCTCTTCATAAAAAGCAGAAATAGCTCTAAATTAAGGGCTATTTTTGTTATATATATCCTTAATCCACACCTATATCTTGACAAAAAAGGGGTATGATGAGGCGTTACGCAGCCTGGGTCAATGATGGTGTTGCACCTTGCGATTCCTAGTTGACTCTTGTCTTCTTCACATCACGGAAATGTGCTGGTAAGAGGAAACACGAAAGAACAGTGAGGCGTTCATCGTAACAGGAGGGTTCTTGAAAACCAACGGCTGGTAGGTTTGACGGATCTCGTCTCGGTCGCAAGACCAGGTTCCACAAGTACCCTTCGCCGGGTACAGGTTGAATATTCATGAGCGCGGATCAGTCGCTCAGCCTTGCAAAGACAGCTCAGATGAGGTGGACAAGTAGGGTGTTTCTATTGGCGACACGTGCAGACAGGGGTGTCTGTGCGGTGGCTTCTTGGGCTCGCCACTGTGGCGACGACGTCGACCCTGATCCGGTCGAACGAGCTGCGCAGTGGAGTGCCTCCACTCCTCCCACCAACCCACGGGAGGGGTCGGGGCACGGCACACTGACTCCAGGCGAGCCCCCCCATTGAGCCCCCGGTAGGAGTGTCCTGACACCGGACTCAGAGGGCAAAAAGCGAAATTCTGGGTACAAGTTATCCTTGTCTTTCAGGGGTGATCACAGAAACTTAGGTTGATGTGTTTCGTCCGTGCGAATGTATTCACTCGCTGCAGGGAACAGCAACTGAAAGAGACAAACGAAGAATGAACTTCGTGGCTGAGCTTCAAAGTAGGACCGTGCACCCCCGACACGTAGCTCGGGGACTTTATAAAGTGGTTTTATAGTAAGACCGTTTTATATAGAAATTCATACAGAACCTTTTCATGGGTTCTGTATTTATTTAAACAAACCTGTGCATAACCACCTCTTCAATAAAAAAACCACTAGACAAGCTCGCAAAAAACAGGTAAAATAAGCAAAAATCACTTTATTCACTCTTCAGGCCCCCTTCTCTTGACAAAATATGTCAAGACGGGTAAAATAGGGCCTGTAATTAGCCTTTTTGCATGCCAGCAAACAAAGATTTTGTAGAGATGACAGGGACGATCGACGAGGTCCTCCCAGGTGCCACCTTTCGAGTAATCCTCAAAGATAACGGTCATGTCCTCATTGCGAAACTCGCCGGCAAATTACGCATGAATCGTATCATGCTTGGGGTTGGAGACGAGGTAAAGGTAGAAATGACCCCGTACGATCTGTCAAAAGGTCGTATTACCTACCGTTATTAAAACGTACGAGGACATTCGTGCTCGGAGCACTTCAGCGTTCGCTTTGTCGAATTGCATCGGGTACGAATGTCATCACTTATACTTTATGTATCAACCGGTGCGGTGGAGTTTTTCCCTTGTTGGAGAAACCATGATATCGCGGCAGTGGTTGGTATTTTTGTTTTTTAGAACATCCGCGCTCTGAACAGTTCACCCCTGAAATGTTCGACAGAGTGCGTATGTCCTAAGATTTTAATTCAATGTATGAAAGTACAGGCATCAGTAAAGGTCCGCTGCGCGAAATGCAAGGTCGTGCGTCGCCGTGGAGTGGTCCATGTTATTTGTGAAAACCCGCGCCACAAACAGCGTCAGGGTACCAAGCAACGCGTGAAAGCCGCGTAAATGTTCACTTGTTTTATTCTAGATTTTTATGCGTTTAGCCGGAGTCAGCATTCCTCGAGAAAAACGTGTGGTAATCGCCCTTACCTATGTCTATGGTATTGGCAATACTCGCGCGAAAGCTATTTTGAAAACTGCTAAAGTTGACGAATCAGTGCGTGTGAAAGATTTATCAACCGCTGATGAAGATAAAATTCGCGGTATTGTGGAAGGTGAGTACACGACCGAAGGTAACCTTCGCCGTATTGTACAAAGCAACATCAAACGCTTGAAAGATATTAAAGCGTATCGTGGTGTGCGTCACATGAAACATTTACCTGTTCGTGGCCAGAGAACCAAAACCAATTCTCGTACGGTGCGTGGTAACAAACGGGTAAGCACCGTTTCGGGCCGTAAACCAGCCGGACAAAAGACCTAATCGTGATTTTATATGACTGACGCAGTTTCTGCGGTAAAAGCCGCGGCAAAAAAGAAAAAAGCACCTCTTAAACTTGTTTCATCTGGTCGCGCTTACGTTCAAGCAACATTCAACAACACCATTGTATCGGTCACCGATCAAAATGGTGATGTGCTTGGCTGGGCAAGCGCTGGTATGGTTGGATTTAAGGGCCCAAAAAAAGCAACGCCTTATGCCGCTGGGCAGGTGGTAAAAAAAGTGCTCGATGGTATTAAAGATGCAGGCCTCAAAGAAGTGAAGGTGTTTGTGAAAGGTATCGGTGGTGGCCGCGAGGGGGCGATTCGCGCGTTTAACTTGAACGGTATCAATGTCACATCAATTAAAGATGTAACTCCTATTCCACATAACGGCTGCCGTCCTCGGAAGCGCCGTCGCGTCTAATGTTTCACACCTATGGGAAGATATACTGGACCAAAAAATAAACTCGCACGCCGTTTCGGTGTTAATTTGGGGCTCAAAACAAACCCAACCAAAGTGGCACGTCGTTTGGCGCAACCACCTGGAGTACATGGACCAAAGAAACGCCGCGCGAATTTGTCAAACTTTGCGAAACAGCTTTTAGAAAAACAGAAGGCGAAAATTGTGTATGGTATTCGTGAGCGCCAATTGACTCGCTACGTTCGCGAAGCGACTCGTCAGGCTGGTAACTCTGAAACCCACTTGCTTCAACTTCTTGAAATGCGCCTCGACAACGTGGTGTATCGTCTTGGATTTGCCTCAACTCGTGCTCAGGCTCGCCAAATGGTGACGCACGGTATGTTTATGGTGAACGGTGTAAAACTCGATGTGGCTTCTCACACCGTCAAAGTTGGTGATATAATTACTGTTAAGCCAAATAAACAAAAAAAGAAACTCTTCGACGGGTTAGCAGAACGCGCGCCAAAAGAATTGCCATCATGGCTTGCTTTTGACGCAAGCGCGATGAAGGGCACTATTACCAGCAAGCCAACAGCCGCTGATTCTGATAAAGTGTTCGATGCTAAGCTTATCATTGAGTACTTCTCAGCACGTTAATTTTCTTCGCCTTTTAATTTTCGTTTCCTATGGAACACATTCATCTGCCGACAAGCGTTGAGTTCGTAACTACCGACAAGCCAAACGTTGGTCAGTTAGTAATCGCGCCATGTCAGCAGGGATACGGAACGACAGTGGGTAACGCGCTTCGTCGCGTGCTTTTGTCGTCTCTTCCTGGCGCGGCTATTGAATCAGTGAAGATCGCTGGGGCCCAACACGAATTTTCTGCGCTCGACGGAGTGCAAGAAGACATGATCGAAATTATTTTGAATTTAAAACAAGTCGCGGTGAAGTCGTTTAGCGAGGCTCCGGTTACGCTTACTCTTTCTAAAAAAGGAAAAGGGCCAGTAACCGCCGGGGATTTTGAAAACAACGCTGACGTGGAAATTAAAAATCCTGAATTGGTACTCGCTCATGTGACTGATGACAAAACAACTTTTGAAATGGAAGTCACTGTTGGTCATGGCCGTGGGTATGTGCCAGCAAGCGAAAAAAACACTGAACAGTACGACCTTGGTACGATTGCGATTGATTCACTCTACACCCCAATTCGCGATGTGGGATACGACGTATCTTTGACACGTGTGGGTGATGTGACGGACTTTGAAAAATTGAAATTGACGATTGAGACGAATGGCACGATTATGCCGCAAGACGCGGTACGTGAGGCCACAAAAATTCTTATGGACCACTTTGCTTTAGTCTTGAACACCTCAGGCGGGGCAGCAGTGGCCGAAGAACGCCCTGAAGCGGACGACACTGCTCGAGCCATGGCAGAAGAAGACGCGCCGGCAGAAAAGCCGAAGAAAAAAGCGGCGAAGAAAAAAGCCTAACTGATTCTAGCATTTTTGGTTGTATATGAGACACCGTAAAAAAACAATTCGCTTAGGACGAGTAGCACAGGAGCGTAAAGCCCTTATGCGTAGCTTGTCTGAAAGCCTTATCGTGCACGGTCGCATTAAAACGACTGTGGCCAAAGCCAAAGCACTTCGTACTGTGGTAGAACCACTTATTACCGAAGCAAAACGCGGCACCCTTCAATCACGCCGTAATGTGATGAAGGTGCTCTACACTGACAAGGCCGTAAACCGCCTTATGAACGACGTTGCGCCAAAGTACAAAGAACGTGCTGGTGGATATACCCGCATCACCAAAATCGGTCAACGTCCACGCGACGCAGCCGAGGTAGCGGTAATCGAACTTGTATAATATGGAACAGATTGTACGAAACACTCACGAAATTGACGCGGCTGGCAAAGCCGTTGGTCGTGTGGCAGCAGAGGCCGCGGCCATTCTTCGTGGTAAAAACCGCGCGGACTTTGAACCGCACCTTGATAATGGTGACATGGTAACGATTGTGAACGCGTCACAGCTCAAGTTTACAGGAAAGAAATTCGCGCAAAAAGATTTTCGTCGCCACAGCATGTTTCCTGGTGGGTTAAAAACCGTTGCTATGGCAACCGTATTTAACGAAGATCCAACCGAAGTGGTGAAACACGCGGTATACGGCATGCTTCCAAAAAACAAACATCGCGAGAAGATGTTTCTGCGTTTGACTGTTAAAGCCTAATATATGAGTACTGTTGAAACAACTCGCGCTGTTGGACGCCGCAAAACCGCGGCTGCCCGCGTTCGCATTGAAACTGGCAAAGGTACTATTACCGTGAACGGTCGTGCCATGACCGAATATTTTCCAGTGCAAATCTGGCAAGATATTGTTCGCGCCCCACTTGATGTGACTGGTAAAACTGAAGCCCTCGATGTATCAGTAAAAGTAGCTGGTGGTGGTCCAAAAGGCCAAGCTGATGCTGTTCGTCACGGTATTGCTCGCGCCCTTATTGCCTGGAACCCAGATTTCCGTCCAGTTTTAAAAGCAGAAGGATTCCTTACTCGTGATCCACGTGCGAAAGAACGTAAGAAATTCGGTCGTTACAAAGCTCGCAGAGGGCACCAATGGAGAAAGCGTTAATTTCTTCGAACGCTCGAAAAACTCACCTATGTGGTGGGTTTTTTGTTTATAGAACATTTCTTGACAAATGTCTTGTATTATGATTAACTTAAACGTTAGTCTTTTCGACTAACATAAGATTTTTACAATTCAATTCAGTAGAAAGGGAAAAAGATGATTCAAAACGATAGTGACCTTGGAATTGGTGAGAATCTAAACACTGCAGGCAATACTGAGACAGTTCCAACTGCTGCCAAGACTTTTCTTCGCACCAATCTACACCGTTTGCGTGACTCTTTAAATGGATGGCCAGTTGTGGCTGGGCTTGCAGGTGTTGCTGTGCCAACTCTTTACGCCTGGGCCAATCTTGGTATTGACAAGCGGCCGTCTCTCGAACGGACCATTCGTTTGGGTGTACTCGATGCGAGCGTAAACGGTAAGGATCGGGTGGACACCTGTCGACAATGGCTTCTCGCGTTAGGATATTCAGTTCCTGCTGACATAGAAATCGCAATCAGTGGTCCCATCAAAGACCTGCCTGCTCATGTGCAGTGGCTAATAGAGCTGATTCCTGTAGTGCGGGATATGCCAGAGTTTCTTTGTGGCATTAGTAACTGGTTACTTGCTGCATACTCTGCACAACACGGTATCGCGACAGAGAGAGATCGCCATCTCACGGATTATCCCGATTTAAAAACCCTGTTGATTTGGGAGTGGAATGATGCAACAAAAAGGCGGTTTGATTCGCATCATGGCTTTGCACAATACGTAAGATCGCACATTCTTCCTGAAGCCTCAATCCGAGATCGATGGCCAAAAGACTTCAATAAACCCAGGACTGAATTCGCCCTCCATATGTGTGCTGATGGAGACTCTAGTTACAATGAAATCAGTCAAGCGTTCTGGGGGGCACTACCTGAAGAGATGTTTCCAGGTGATGGTCTTGATCGGGTCAGTCTATGGGTGAGCCAGCATACACATGTTCACGTAGCCGATCTCCTGTGCTATGAAACGTGCGATCAGGAGTACGTGGGCTATCTGATTCAACCTGAATCAGTTCAGCTGTGGAATCGGATAGTGTGGTCAAATATTCCTGGATATGCGGATAAACCCTATCTTTGGACGAGTGGCGCTATACCGCTCGGTACCGAAAGGATGCTGCGAATTCTTAAGGAGTACGGTGTCTTTCCTAGCCGATCGGCTCGTTCTTGGGCAAACTTGCCCCGAAAAAAATGAGGAGGTGGTATGTAGTAATCAACTCCAGATTGAGAGACATAGGAATATGTTTGCCGGTCTGGGGTTATTTTTTTATAAAGATTCTCTTGATATTCGACTCATTCTCCCTTACAATACCCTCATTCTTCTATGGGCACTGTTGCGAAAAACACGGCATTTATGACCATTGCTTCGATCGGCCAAAAGATCGTGGCTTTTGCGTATTTTGCCTTTATTGCACGCACGCTTACGGTTGCCGATACAGGCAAATACACCCTTGCGCTTTCGTTCACCACGCTTTTTGTGGTGTTTATTGATTTGGGGCTCACGAACGTGTTTGTACGTGAAAGTGCGCGCATGAAACACGAACTTGAGCGCTATGTGAAAAGTATTTTGGGGGTGAAGTTTGTGCTGGCGTTTTGTACCTACCTTGCCATGGTGGCTTCACTCCGTTTTTTTGGGTATACCAAAGACGTGAACCTCCTTATCGCGCTCTCGGGTATCACCATGATATTTGATTCGGTTCATCTTACCTGTTACGGGGCTTTGCGAGCGATTGGTGATTTGCGTTACGAAGCGCGCAGTATGGTGGCAAGTCAAACGCTCACATTGGCGTTGGGGAGCACAGCGCTCTTGCTTCACCTGCCGCTCTACACCCTTATTTTGGCACTCACCATTCCAAGCATGCTAAACGCGCTGTATGCATCAACCGTGTTGCGGCGCACCTATCACATTCACCTAACACCAACCATTGACCGACCGCTTATGCGTTCGTGGTGGCGACTTGCGTTACCATTTGCGCTTTCGGCAGTGTTTTCTCGGCTCTATTCATATGCCGACACCATTATGCTTTCCAAAATGGCGGGCGAAACCGCGGTTGGCATCTATAGTATTCCGACCAAATTAACCTATGCGTTTCAATTTGTACCTCTTGCGCTTGTTGCGGCTGTTTACCCAAGGCTCAGCGAGTTTTTTATCAAAGATAAACAGGCTATGTCGCTCCTGTTTGGGCAAAGTCTTAAATATCTTTTGGTGGTGGTGGCACCTATTACTGCCGGAATTATTGCTCTCGCGGCACCAGTGATTGTGCTTGTTGGTGGAGTAAAATATTTGCCTTCGACAGAGCCACTCCAAATACTCATGATCGGACTCTTTTTTTCCTTCCTTAGTTTTCCTATTGGATCGTGCGTGAACGCGGCCAATAAGCAATCGACGCAAACAACCATTGTAGCGTGTGCTCTTATCACCAATTTGGTGTTGAATACGCTCCTTATTCCTGTATATGGTGTGGCCGGGGCGGCCTTGGCCGCGGTTATGGGAAATATAATGCTCACCGTGCTTGGATATATCGTAGTCGGTCGCACGATTCATGTGGGTCACCTTGACATAGCGAGTTTTGCCTTGCGTGTCTGTGTGTCGGCGGGTGTGATGGGTATAGTAGTGCATACTATAGGCCAGTATACACATGTGGTTTTTGCTATGGTCGCCGGAGTGATTATATATCCATTTATGCTTTGGCTTACGCGCACCGTAACCATGGCTGACATTCGCCAAGCACGAATGCTTATTGGTCGTTAACGTTTTTTCTATGCGCCGTATTCTCATGATATCTCTTGAATTTCCACCTCAGCTGGGTGGAATCGCAAGTTATGTCGAAGCTCTCGCTGTGGCGCTGAAAGCACAGGTGATTGTGCTTGCTCCGGACGTGAAGAACAAGGAACACTTGAAAGAAGATGCACGCCGGCCGTTTCGCATGGTGCGTCGGCCGTTTTTTTGGCCACCATTTGTGTGGCCACGGTGGACTAGACTCCTTTGGCACGCGCTCAAAGTACGAAAAAAAATGCAAATCAATACGATCTAAAAGTGGTCCACTAATTTTCTTTTGATATCTATCAATTTGCATTGGGCTACAACTACAGGCACGATCAGGATCGCTTGCATAGCCACACGGGGTATAACTTGGTAGAAGTGTTCACATCATGATGGCAAGGAAATGGTCCCCAGTAAAGACCAATGGTATAACACTGGTGATATCGTCCAGATTGATGAAGATGGCTTT
>CAZYEQ010000002.1:10842-32591 GCA_964646505.1 uncultured Gammaproteobacteria bacterium | reverse complement strand
GGCGTACATCATAAAGCTTTTTACTAAAACGCCGTATGTTATTTTTTCGCATGGAACCGATGTGGCGGCGTGCGCGAAAACTCGGTGGAAAAAAATGCTCGCATGTCGCGTGGGGTTGGCTGCCGAGCAGGTGGTGGTAAACAGTAATTCACTCAAAGACCGCCTCCTTGAACAGTTTCCAGAGTTTACGAGAAAGGTGACTGTGATGTACCCGTGCCCTGATGCGTTTTTTCTTGAACCTGTACCTGAGGAAGCCGTTACGTCGCTCCGTCATGAGCTGGCACTTGAAGGAAAAAAAGTAATTTTGTCGGTAGGGCGCATGGTCGATGGCAAAGGATTTCCGCACCTTCTGCGGTATATGCCTGAAATAGTGAAGCGCGTGCCAAACACAGTGTGGCTGGTTATTGGGGACGGCCCGAAACGCGCTGATTTTGTGAACTATATTACAGAGAAAAAATTAACAGGTACGATACGGTATTTAGGGGCTCAACCGCATGAAAAGTTACCACTGTATTACGCGCTTACTGATGTGTTCGCGCTTTTAACCCACCCGGATAATGGGTTTGAAGAGGGGCTCGGGCTGGTGTTTCTTGAAGCGGCAGCGTCGGGCGTACCAGCTGTTGCAGGACGAAGTGGTGGTGTGCCTGAGGCGGTTATGCATGAAGAAACAGGATATGTGGTTGATACGTTTAATGGGCGTGACGTGGTAGAGCGCATCGTGTATTTGCTCGAACATCCGAGCGAGGCTCGGGCAATGGGGCAGCGTGCCCGTGAACGAGTGATGCGTGACTTTACCTTAACCGAACAAATACGAAACATCGATACGTGGCGCTAATATGATTTCTGTTATTATTCCTTTTTTTAATCATCATGAGGCGCTTAAAAAGTCGCTTCACACATTAGCCGCGCAAACCGAAAAAGATATTGAGCTTATCATTGTTGATGACGGTAGCAAAGAACCGTTAATAAAAGAAACCGTGGCAGCGGCGTACCCACTTCCGTTTACCCTTATTTGCCAAGAAAATAAAGGAGCGCCAGCAGCACGGAACGTTGGATTTCGCGCGAGCAAGGGTGAGTATGTTATTTTTTGGGATGCGGATGTGCTCGCGAAACCAAACATGCTTCAAACCATGAAGCAAGCCCTTGTAGATCACCCTGATGTATCGTTTGTGTATGGTGACCACTATTTTGGTACGACGCTCATGAAAGGAAAGCCATGGTCACTACGCGAACTTGAGGAGCAAAATTATATTCATTCAACAAATCTTATCCGTCGCTCGGCTGTGGTTTTTTGGGATGAGTCGTTGAAGCGCTTTCAAGACTGGGATTTTTATTTGATGCTTGGTGAAAAAGGAGAAAAGGGGCTGTATCTGAAGGATATATTTTTTTCTATCATTCCTCGACAAGGTGGCATTAGCACATGGATGCCATCGTTTGCCTATAAAAAACCATTTCGGTATTTGCCCTGGTGGAAAAAACAAGTGCTTGCCTACGAACAGGCACGCGCGATTGTGATTCAAAAACATGTGGCGATAAGAAATGTAATATATGGAAATGCCTGAAGTGGGGAAAACGTACCGGCATTATAAAGGGAATCTCTATCGTGTGATTGCGCTTGGGAAACATTCGGAAACCCTTGAAGATATGGTGGTGTACGAAGCCCTGTATGAAAATGAGTTAGGGCAATTTTGGGTTCGTCCAGCACACATGTGGTTTGAGGATGTTATTGTTCATGGTCAGAAAAAAAAGAGGTTCGTGCTTCTCGACGCATGAGATCTTGACTTTTTCACGCTATTAGCTATAGTGCGTAGTAAGAAAGGAGGGAACTCTTCCTGGCTAAAGACACACGGGTAACCATTATGTACGATGGTCCACACGCGCGAACGATACCGTGCGATACGTGGTATATCGAACAGATTCGTGACAATACCTTGCGACTGGTCGCAGCGCGCAAAAGGCGACTGGCGCGGCTTCGCATGAAGAAACACCCTTTTCCCGACTTTCTTCAAAAAAGAGAGTGACCCTATGAGCTTTGAGCAGGTTCATGGGGTTTTTGGTTGCATGATTCTCCACGACAACACTCGTCGATATTTATGTTGCAGGTGTCGCATTGTCCGTGGCCGTGCACCCACACGATGCGCCGGTCTTGTTGGCAGTATGGACACCACTTTTTTTCTTCGGTCATATGCGCTCTGCTTCTGTATAGGCGATACACAGACATAGGAGTAGGACACCATATACATGAAATGTGGCCGGCATAAAAATAGTACTCATGGTTAGAAACATGAGAGTCCCTAATCCGATGCGAGCATAGGGAACATGCGTGTTTCGTTTGCGAACAGTGTGCCCTATAAGAGTGATATACACAACACCGATTATGGCCACGCCAACGAGCCCGGTTTCGGCGAGCAGTTCAAGCCAGCCCCAATCAAATTGCCGGGTTGTAAGAGTGGTGTTGTCGCTTGTTTGGATAGTCACTGTTTCGCCTAGGCCATTTCCAATAACCGGGTGAGCGATAATTTTTTTTGTAATCGGAGCAAGAAGCGCGTGTCGCGTATACGCACTTTCTTCGGTGCTAGGGTGGACAATGCCACCGAAGCGCGCACTTACCAGTTCGAGCCCAGTAGACTGGCCGTGTGATACCACTATGTTTATAACCACAAAAAGCAGGGCAGCGATTGCGTAGGTTCCACCTGTGACTACAATCGATCGTTTCACATATTTTTTTGACCATACCACGAACATGCTGAAAACAAGAGCAAGGTAATAGGTTCTGCTAAAGTTCACGGCGAGTATGGTAAGCAGGGAAATAGCAATTGTGAACGCTATCCATGGTTTTATTTTTTTATACACTGCGGCCGCGGTTGTGCCAATGATAGCAGGCACAAGCAACAGGTGTTCAGGTAGAACCACGCGAAAAAAACCATTGCCCATGTCTGTTACTTTTCCCAAAAGTACATCACGAATCCATTTGTACCACGGGTCTTGAATGAGTACTGTGTGGTTGCTAAATAGCGTGAGGGCAAGGAGAGAAAAAATCGTGTGGCCAATGAGTGAAGCTATAAAAAGACGTGTAGCAAGTTGTCGTAGTCTCGCGTTTTGCCACCATGATATGAGCGTTGGAATAAATAGTAGGTACGCAAACGGAAGAGCATCCTGATAGACCGCGCGCAGCCCGTGACCATGCGCGAGTCCGATACTGCCTGCCACGGCAACCCATAGCGCGAGCGCGCCAAGCGCATACTGCATCTTTTTGCTCACATTGGCCCAGCCGCGGTATTCTTTTTGAAAAAAGAAAAACAGGAGCGCTACCAAAAGCAGGATAGTACGAAGCGATAGGCCAAAAATATCAAACAAATGCCCCGAGCCACCCAAGATTAGTTCTCCAAATACGACAATGTATCCGTATTCTTTTTTGATGAGAAAGAGGTTGGTTGCAAGCGCCACAAGGGATACGCCCACCAAACTTTCAAACAAGGGGAGCGGGACGAGCGCAAACGAGAGCGCGCGCAGTGTGCAAAAAATACCAAGTGCCACGAGTACTTCCGGCCAAAAGTCGGCTTTTTTACTATATGCTTTTAGAAAGGAAAACATAGCTACTCACCAAGCACTGCTTTGTGAATACGAGAAAATCCTGTCAGAAATGTTTTTGTGTCCATGGCTTTTTTTCCCTCAAGCTGAAGGGAATGTACTTTGATTGAGCCGCTGCCTGTACCAATGGTAAGGGTATCGTTCGCTACTACTACATGACCAGGTGAGTGTTTGTCATTTGTTTTTTCAATAGAAAGAAGTTTGAGCCGTTTGCCTTCCTAGGTTGTCCAAATGCCGGGCCAGGGAGTCGTGCCGCGGTACAGGTTGTATATTTCTTCAGCACTTTTGTGCCAATCGATTTTTCCAGTGTCGCGAGTAAACTCTCGGCACGTTGTAGCATCTGCGGTGTTTTGTGGTGTGGGCAATAGGGTGCCCGCAACATAGGCAGGTACGGCTTCCAAAAGTCCTTCAAGCGCGACTGGCGCAAGCGCGGTATCGAGTGTTTCGTAGGTGTCAGTTGCTGTGATATTGATTTTTTTTTGTAAAAGAATGGGGCCGGTGTCGAGCCCTTTGTCCATCTGCATAATAGTGACCCCGGTTTCAGTTTCACCATGAATGAGCGCGGATTGAATAGGGGTTGCACCGCGATATTTTGGAAGGAGTGATGTGTGCGTGTTTATTAGGCCGTGTTTGGGAAATGACAAAATCGATTCTGGAATAAGCAGCCCGTATTGCGCCACAATGCCAACTTGAACTGGTTCTTCTAAAGAAAATCCTTTGAGAGTGGTTGGTTGCAGATAAGGAATACTGTGTTTCTCAGCTACCAGTTTTACCGGAGGCGCGGCCATGTCTTGATGGCGCCCGACGGGGCGGTCGGGTTGGGTAATTACGAGGCGAATATCAAAAAGGTCGCTTGCGATAAGGCCTTCTAATATAGTTGCGGCAAAGCGCTCGGTACCGAAAAAGACGGTGGAAATGGTTTTCATATAGGCATATCATACACTGAAACACAGAAAAAAAGAAAGATACAAAACCCGGCACATGGCCGGGCTTTTTTTCTTAATCTCGTGTCGCGTCTTCAATATCAAACGCGCGATCAATATACAAAATGCCGTCTAAGTGATCAAGTTCGTGTTGAATCACACGCGCAAAATAGTGGTGCGCCTTAAATTCAATTTCCTTACCTGCGCGGTCAAGCGCTTTTACTCGAATATCAGTGAATCGTTTCACTTTTCCCATTTTGCCTGGCACTGATAAGCATCCTTCGGTATCAACATTGGTTTTTTTGCTAATACGTTCAATCACTGGATTGACCAAAACCAAATCATGTTTTAAGTGAGGGTCGGCATCTTTGCCAATGACCGCGATACGAACATTTTCCGCCACCTGTGGAGCGGCCAAACCAATACCATCGTCACCATACATGGTAGGAATCATGTTGTTGATAAGGGTTTGGATTTCGTTGCTCTCAAGTTCAGCCAAGGTAAGTTCGCGTGAGCGCGCGCGCAAACTAGGGGTAGGGAGTTGTATAATCGGAAGTTCTTTGGCCATATATACAAATTTTATACACTAAGAAGTCGGTTGGGGTTGATATCGACACGCCAGCCTTTTCCCGGCAGGATGTCAACGATACGTGGAACCACATGAGTATGCGCGGGTGGAATTTTTAGAATAATGGCTGACCAGTATTCTCCTCGCAAAAACGCAGGATGAAGCTCAAATGGGCCTTGTAGTATACTCTCTTTTGACTCGTTTGTCAAGAGTGTCTTAAGCCGTTCTACTAGTTTTTTTGGTGCATCTTTGGCGTCATCTTTTTGTGGTGATGAGTAGAGGAGTCGAACAAGTGTCGTGTATGGAGGGTACCCCAGGTCGGCACGAGCCGAGAGCTCGGTACGATAAAAACGATCAGGTTCTTTTTTTGCGGAAAAAATAATGTGTTCGGGCGAAAACGTTTGTACCACTATGGTCGCGCCCGGGCAAAGTGCTGCCAAGCCGTGAAGATTCGTCCATACATCTTCGTGCATGCGAAATTCGGGAACATGAAGCGTGGTGTCAAGGTCAACAAATACAATGGTGTTCACCTTGCTATGGCGTAAAAAAGGAATCGCTTTTTCCGTACCTACCACAATGCGGTGCCGATTGGTTTCCTTAAGTTCTGGAATATAGTCAGTATCAACGCGTACCACTTCGACATCGTCCCGGTGTGATACGAGCGCGCGAACACCATTTTCTACAAACGCGGTACCAGCACCGCTATAGCGAAGTGATGGCGAGTGGCACGTGGGGCATTGCGGTGTAAGCGCGGTGCGCGTCCGACAATAATGACATACGAGTTCATTGGTGTCGTCGTGTAACACGAGTGGATTTTCACATGTGGGACAGCGGCGAATAGTGTTACAGGTGACACAGCCAACGGTGCCCATGAATCCACGCCGCGTGACCGCGATATACATGTCTCCATTCGTATGCGCGATGCGTTCTTTTACGGCATCGGACAGAACACCATAGTGCCCCGCGCGTCGGTCGTTATGCATGTCGACCACGTCGAGCATGGGGAGTGTGGGGCCTGTAAAAAAACGATCTTCTTTGGTGAGTGTTTTCCCAGCGTCAATTGTGCCGTGATACAGGCCGTAGTACGTATCCAAACTGGGCACACTTCCCGCGTAGACACGTTGTGCTGGTATATATTTTTGTCGTATATCGAGCACGTCTTTGACGTGATATCGCGGGTTTTGGTCGCTGTGCTTATATTCACTGTGTGCCTCATCAGTAAGAATGATTACCGTGTTTTTTGGGAGTGGCAGGAAGGCTCCACTGCGTGTGGCAAATACTACTGGTGCCGTGCCTTCGCGAATAGAAATCCACGCGTCCCATGATTGTTTGGTTGTTTGCTCACTGTGCCATTCTGTAGCGTGTTCACCTGTTTTGGCGCGGTAGTGTTCGGCATACTTTTTTAGTAAAAAAATTTCTGGCACAAATACACAGACCGTTTTTTGTTCGTTTCGTTTCGTTTGAATGTAGGGTACCAGCTCGTCACTGTTTGTGATTGTCGCAAATTGTGGGTGTTGTATTTCTGTATTTTTTTCCTTAGTGTGTGGAAGATGTAATGTTGTTTGCTGCAGTTTTCTTTTTTGAAGCGGCGGAAGCATGAATGTGGCAATGGTGGCAGGTGACACACCGTACCACGCCGCGAGGTGGGTAAGAAACGTAAGTTCTTCTTTTTGCCATAGTGGCTTAGGTGACAGTAAGCGTACCACGGGCTTTAATGTGCCTTCTGGCGGGTTCATTTCCACGGCCATGACGATACCAAGCATTGTTTTTTGACGAAAGGGGATTTCAACAACAAATCCAGGCTCCACATGTTCCAGTTCCTTTGGAAGCGTATAATCAAACACGCCCATGCGGGCGGGTAGACGTTTTCCAAGAGGAATAACTTTGGCAATCATGGCAACAGTGTTATGAAATGACGCATTCGGCTGTAAGGTATCCCACGCCAAATGGGTGTTCATAGGCGTGCTGGACATAGGTATAGCTCATGCCATCCAAAATGCCCATGAGAATGAGGTTTGACCGGTAACTGCACTCTTCGGCGTCTTTGATCATGCTTTCGTCAAGCGTAGCAAGTCCGGCGACGTTGTGTGTTTTATATGCCTCAATCAGTGCTTTGTCAAAAGCTTCTCCTGCTGGTTTAAGCCCATGGGGCGCGTCTTTCGTGAGGCAGTGTGACATATCACCCGACGCAATGACCGCTACTCGTTTTCCTGATTCCATAATTTGTTCTTTGAGAAACTTGCCAAAGGTAAGATGATCTTCGGGGGTGAGGGCGCTGTAGCCGATCGGGATGATTTTGACCTGTGGTACATGTTCGGTGAGATAGGTGAGGGGAATCGTAGCGCCATGGTCAATTTTTTCTTCACTCACGAGCTGCAAAGGAATGTGGTGTGCCTTGGCCGCGTGACTGAGTTTGGCCGCGAATTCAGGGGCACCAGTCCAGTTTTTTACCGTGAGCATATCACCAAACTGTTCAAATGCTGATGTGAGTGATGAGCGTTAACAGTGAATGATTCCGCAAACAAGCCTGTGTGGGGTGAAATAATAAGCACCAGATTAGGCTTGGCAGTGTACAGGTTTTCTTCAAGCGCAGCCATGGCTTTGACAGTTTTTTTGAGTTCAGAAAAAGCATCTTTGCCGATAGAAGGAAGAAGAAATGGGGAGTGTGGTGTGATACCTGCGAACACGAGGGCCATATTAGTTGAGTGATTGAAGCGCGATACGGGCAATACGTTCTGGTTCAAGGAAGCGGTTCGCGTAGTCAGGGTTTCCCATAGTGATAATCGTAAACTCTTTGCCGTCACTTTTTCGTTTTACCTGCATGGCAAGTCCTGCTCCAGATTCTTCAAGGTAGCCAGTTTTACTATAGAGTACTACAAACGGTAAATCTGTGCGAGTTTGGAGTTGGTTGGTGTGTGTGTCGTTGTGGTTTGGTTTGCCATCAAGGTCTTTTACTTCGGTATATGTATATGTGGGGGTAGCCAGCGTATTTTGAATATCGCCAATGTCCGTAATACGGCGCCACATCGTGAGCATTTCTCGCGCGGTGCTTACATTGCCAATATCGGCTCCTGACGGTTCGGTAAAGGCCGTTTTGGTAAGGCCCCAGCCAAGTGCTTCAGCGTTCATGCCTTGTATAAATCGCGATTCAACTGGAGTGACACTCGACACAAGCATATTGGCCGGCAAGTTGAGCGATGACACCAAAAGCGCGTTCCATAGGTCACTGTTTTTGACGGTTTCGCCGTTTGCTAAACGAAAATTGTTGTAAAGCGGTTTATGGATGGAGGTGTTGTAGGTGACGGTACGAAACATGTTGAGCCCTTCGGCTGCAAGGCGATACGCGGTCATGAGTTTGGTAAACGAGGCAATCGGGCGCTGATCGTCGATATTTTTTCCAAGCAGAATAGTGCCACTTTTGTCAGCAATAACATAGGTGTTTATCGGGGTTTCAATGGCTGCGCCAATAAAAACAGTGTTTTCTTTTGGAGTGACGACCATTGGCGCGGGGCCGGTAGGCGGCTCGCCTTCGTCGGCGCCATTTGGAGCTGTATTTTCTATAAGAGGAAGAGAGGTGTTTGGGTTAGCAATAACTATGCTTGCTTCTGCCTCAACCGGCGGCGCGGTGCGGTGGAGTGACCCGGTTAATTGGTCGACCCACACAATATTGTTCCAATCGTATCCGAGGGAGGTAAATACTTTTTCTGACGCAATGTGGCGTTTGAAACCATGTTCCGTGACATAGATTTTATTCGAACCTTTTACACCAAAAAGAGCACCTTCTTTAAAGGTGATTGGCTCACCATACGTGTAGTTTTGGAGGGTACCAATAGAAACTGTTTCTATGGGCCATGAACCATAGTTAAATTGGTATATCGCGTCGTTTGGTATAAGACTCATGATATTTTCTTTCAAAAGATACAATTGGCCATCTTCTTTGGTACGAACCACTTTTCCGCGAATGTCCGAGGCTGAAGCAACCGTGCGTGCCGAAATTATTGTTCCTAAAGGAAACCCGGAAATATCTGAGTCACTTACTTCGATGATTTCGTCGGGGTTGTACCCAAGCGCACGGACTGTTTCTTGGTTTTCAAATGGACGCAAGGTGGTGTTGTCGAGAAGGTAGTATGTGGAGCCCGTGTGGAGAATGGCGTAGTTTGGGAGTGTAATCGGTGAGCCAAGATCATATTTAGAAAGTTCAGCCGCGCTGGTTTGAACAATCATTTTTGGATCAAAACGACTTACAAGCGCGCCCATAGAAGTAAATGCACGTCGTTGTCCGTCGATAATAACGTATACGGTTGAATCGTTCGGTGTTTTCACGAGTGTGCCATTCGGGTACGCCTGAGCAAACCAGGTGCGCCAAAGTTTCCAAAAGTTTTGGTTGCCTTGAATATGTGGGGTGTAGGTATAAAGGAATCCTGTCGCGTTGCTTTGGGGTATGACGGTCGCGGTGTCAATCGAATATATCTTGTCTTTTCGTTTAATCCAATCTTCATTGCTAAGGTTTTCATAATACCAGCGCATAATGCCGGCAGCGCTATCGATTTGCGTGCCAAGGCCGCGATGTTTTTGCAAACTCGGATCATTCATACTGCAGCTGTCGCAAATGCCGTACCCGGTGGCCCAGTCGAGTTGTTTTTGGGTCGGATTTTTGTCGGTCACCAAGCTTTGTTCTTTTTGTAATTTTACAAGAAGATATTTGGGGTTGATTTGATAGGTTTGCGAGGCGCGATAAATAATATCTGACACCGTTCGGGGAGTACCTACCACATCATCGGTTAAAAGGCGACTGATCATACCCCCTTTATATTCTAAAAATGCCTGAATATCTTCACGCGTCATGGTCGATGTGTCGGTAAGTTCTTCGTCCGTAATAATAAGATGCGGGTTGAAATCTTCAGCAAAGAGAACGTGTGGAGTGAGAAGAATACCCAGGACGGTTCCAATAAGAAGTGATTTGTAGGTCATAGTGACTCGTAGTGTAGCAAAAAATATCAAGAGCGGCTAGATATGTATATTACGAAAAAAAAGAAAGAAAAATATTGTGTATTTTCATTGCCACATGTCGGTAAAAATGATGTATGTTTGTTTGACAAAAAATTATTTTTTTGCTAATCTTAGACCATTCTGCAGACAGCAGAAAAAAGAAAGAGGAGGTACTCATGGCAGTCGCAGCAGAGGGATTGGGATTCTCGCCCGAGGTCGAGGATCGGCTCCTCATGCCGCACCACCAGGTGCACGTGAACGTGCTCGTGAACAACACCTGCTGGTACACGCAGGCCTGCGGAGGAACCTGTGTGCTCGCGCACACGGTCGGTCGGGACCGGCAGAAGCTTCAGGATGACATCTTTCGGGCGGCGATGGAGGAGATGATGGGGCATGGCTCGGTCGCTCACTTCGCCATCGTCGGCAAGGAGCCGGCCCAGTCGCCGCAGCGCGTTCGTGAGATCCTCGATCTGTGGAACCGAACCGACGTGAACGTGCGGCCGGCTTCGGTCGGCATGATCACGTCGGGGTACGGTCTGCCGGCAGTGGACAGGGCGGGCATGTACGAGGGGCTCGGGTGGATGGCGGTCTCGGTCGACCTCGCGACGAGCGGTCTCCGGAAGGATGTCGACTCGCTCGTACCGCTCGGGCTCGCGGTCGACTATCGGAAGCACAGTATCGTCAAGCACGTCTCGGCCTACACCGTGATGGGTGGGGTCGGCGACATCAAGCAGGCGCTCGAGCTCGGCCGGGCGATCGAGCAGGCCGGGGTGGACCAGTGGGTCCTCTCGCCCAAGCTCGCGCCCGATCGGGAAGGCAACATGGAGTCGACGATGTCGTCCGGGCAGATCGTACGCTACATCGACGCGCTCGAGTCGCTCGGGCAGTTCACGCAGAAGGTGCTCGTGAGCCTGCCGTCTGACAAGGATCTCGTCCAGAGCATCCTCGGTCGGTACGAGGTCACGAGGTGGGTGCCGACTGGCTGGCGTCGTGCGGCCCAGGTGAACGGCATCTGGGTGGTGTGGAAGGCGCCGGAGGAGGGCTACTTCTTCGGAGTCGGCCACGACGGCGCGCTCATGAAGCGGCAGGATCGCCTCACGGTGGGCGGAGCGGCGAGCTACGGCTACTACGAGCGCGCGAACGACGGCAGCATCACGCGGCAGCTCAATCGGCTCGCCGAGATGCGGCTGGAGGCTGCGGCCTAGTCCGCGGGCAGCGGACGTTTGGGTGGCGCGAGGTTTACATTCCTCGCGTCACCCTCTTCTTTTTTCTCGATAAAATTGTTTTTTCATCTTCTCTTTGGTATAGTTTTCCTACTATGTCAGGCACCCTTTATATTGTTGCCACCCCTATTGGCAATTTAGGTGATTTGTCACCACGCGCGCTTGAAACCTTGAAACAGGTTGATTTGGTGTTGGCTGAGGATACGAGAAATACGGGTAATCTGCTCCACCATTTTGGATTGAAAAAAGACATGAAAAGCTACCACCAGCATTCAGGGGCGTTTCGTGTGGAAGAAATTCGCGCTCTTTTAGAAGATGGGAAAAATATTGCGCTCGTGTCTGATGCGGGTACGCCTGGGATTAGTGACCCAGGTAATATGTTGATTCAAGAACTAACACGCCAAGGTGAAACAGTTACTATTCTTCCAGTACCTGGTCCGTCAGCAGTTGCTGCAGCGTTATCCGTATCTGGTTTTCCAACCGAGCGGTTTTTGTTTTTGGGATTTCCGCCACACAAAAATAAACGACAGAAGTTTTTTAAAGAAGTTGCTGCGAGTGAGTACACGACTGTATTTTACGAATCGAATCACCGTATTCAAAAATGTTTTACTGATCTTAAAGAGGTTCTTCAACCTGAGCGACACCTGTGCGTGTGTCGCGAACTGACGAAACAATTTGAAAGCGTGTACCGTGGAACAATTGATGAAATTATAGCAATGAACATTCCTGAAAAAGGGGAGTTTGTGGTGATCGTTGGACCAAAGGAATAAAAAACTGGCAGCGCGAAGGATGGGCGTCTGCCAGAATGGGGCATTAGTACTGAGCCACCTGGTCACCGTAAAGGCTCTCTTTGAGACAAAACACCCCGAGTCCTTGTGGGTGAACCACCACAAGGAATGGTGCAGCATTTCTTCCCTCGATTGGCGTAGGTTCTACGACGAAGGGATACCCAGGTTCGTACATGCCAACCATACTATCTCTTGGCCGTACCCCTTTTTCTTCGGGTGTGAGGTGGCGCAGGAGAGGTGGGCGCAAATAGATCTGACCAGGGAATTTGCTCAGCCGTCGCACGATTTCTCCCTGATTACTGATCATTGCGTTTACCACACCTCGAGTGGTCGGAATTCTTGCCTCTATTGTTACTGATGCAATCGTGATTATTGCAAGAAGAGTCACTAGTCGTACGTCATCCTGCATTTGAGGTGACGGCGGAATGTGACTACAGTGCCACCACGACTCCCAATCGTCTACATCAGGAACAACAAAGCTTTTGGGTTCAACGAGTCCTGATGTAGGTCGCTCATACGCAATGGTTTGGGCCGGTAGTCGGTTGCTCTTTGTAGGTGCTTGCGCGGTTGCACAGGCAAACACAGAAAAGAGTCCGATAAGGAATGCAACGAGGGTAACGAACTGTCGCATGGTGCACCTCCGGTATGAGTTGTTTTGTATCCCTCCAAAAAAAGCGTATCGTGTCTGTATACTTCTGTCAAAAAGAGCTCAACCTATTGCTTTTTTATTATATTATCGGTATTCTGAACATACTATATATGTATTATGTCAAAGCCGTTTTATCTCACCACCACCCTGCCGTACGTGAATGCTGATCCTCATATTGGGTTTGCACTCGAAATTATTCAAGCCGATGCGTTGGTACGCTATCGTCGATTACTCGGCGACACGGTTTTTTATAACACAGGCACCGACGAACACGGCTTAAAGATTTATCGCAAAGCCGAAGAGCGCGGCATAAGTGCGCAAGCGTATTGCGATGAATATGCAGCGAAGTTTCGAGAGCTTTCAACCTTACTTCAGTTAGATAACCCAACCTTTATTCGTACGACTGACACACATCATAAGGCAGCTGCGCAAGAATTTTGGCGGCGCTGTTTAGCGAATGGGGATATCTATAAAAAAGCCTATCAGGTAAAATATTGTGTCGGCTGTGAACTTGAAAAAACAGATTCAGAGTTGGTTGAAGGAAAATGTCCGATTCATCCAAAAAATGAGATTGAACTCATTGATGAAGAAAATTATTTCTTCCGTTTCTCAAAGTATCAAGAACCACTTTTGACACTCTACGAAAAGCATTCAGAATTTGTCGTACCTGCAGAACGGTTTAATGAAATCAAGGCGTTTGTCGGGCGTGGGTTAGAAGATTTTAGTGTGTCGCGTCTCAAAGAAAAAATGCCGTGGGGTGTTCCTGTACCCGATGATGACACCCAAGTCATGTATGTGTGGTTTGACGCGCTTGTAAATTATATTTCTACTTTGGGTTGGCCGGAGAATACGGAACAATTCGAGCGGTTTTGGGGAAGCAAGGCAGTGCCGAACGCTATTCAGGTAGCAGGAAAAGATAATTTGCGTCAACAAAGTGCGATGTGGCAAGCGATGCTTCTTTCTGCAAAATTACCAACCTCAAAACAAGTATTTATTCACGGGTTTATTACCGCTGAAGGGCAGAAGATGAGTAAGTCGATTGGCAATGTGGTGAATCCATATGATGTTGTTGGAAAGTACGGGGTGGATGCTGTGCGCCATTTTGTACTTGGTGGCTTGCCGGCCTATGACGATGGAGATTGGAGCGAGGCACGGTTTCGTGAATGGTATATGAGTTCTCTTGCCAACGGCATTGGTAATTTAACCAGTCGTGTCCTTACCATGCTTGAAAAATATAGTGATAACAAAGTGCCACAAAAAGCCGATGATCGCTTTGGCGTTGAAGCGTTTTGGAAAAAGTACGACGTTGCGTTTGGAGCATTTCGCTTTGACGAGGTAGTGAGACTTGTTAACGAGCTGGTGAAATCGTGCGACGGGTTTATTTCTGAAACGAAACCGTGGGCGGCAGTGAAAGAGGGGAAAGATATTGGTGCTGATTTGTATACTCTTACTGAAACATTGCGTCACATTGGTGTGGCACTCTTGCCGCTTATTCCAGGTAGTGCAGAAAAAATTCTTGCCTGTTTCGGAACTAGTGCAAATCTTACTTCTCATGATTGGGGTATGCTCCAGGCAGGAGTTGAAACTAAAAAACCAGAGATTCTCTTTCCACGACTTGAGGCGTAGGTGTATACTGTAGTCAAGATTCTTTTCTTCTTTTATGTCTTGGCTCGATATTGTATTTTTGGTCATCATTGGGTTGTCAGGATTCCGTGGGCTTCGGGCCGGGCTGATTCACAGTGTTATTTCGCTCCTCGGTGTTATTTTTGGGGTGTATATTTCCGTACGCTATTATTCTGTGGGAGCCGATTGGCTCATTGCGCACACGAGTTGGGCACCGAACTTGTCGCGTGTGCTTGTGTTTGTGATTTCTTTTTTTCTTATTTTAACTTTAATGAAGTTGGCGTTTTGGTTGTTTGAACGGTTTGTGGCGGTTATTACCGTACTGCCGCTTATGACGACAGCCGACAAGATACTTGGGTTTGTGTTTGGATTGCTTTCGGCTGGCTTGAGTCTCGGGGTGACGATTTATTTTATTGAACGCTTCCCGCTTAGCGCGCCGTTTATGGGCGTGCTCGCGAGTTCGCAAATTGCGCCAATACTCAGCGCGATTGCGGGTATTTTGGTACCACTCTTTCCTGATGCGCTTCGGCTGGTAAAATCATCGGTTGATTATGTTGAAGGGGTTGTGCGGCCGTAATTTTTTCTCAAATAATTTTTTGGAAAATAAAACACCAGTTGTTAAGAGACAACTGGCAAACCCATAGTATCTTTTCTTTTTTCGTTTGCGACCTCCTTTCAGAAACGGCAGCGGCTAGAACTGATAGCCGATCTGCGTGGAGAAGGAGAGGCCGTGTGATCCGCCGTGACCTCTAGCCACTCCCGGCAGCCAGAACCAGCCGAATCCGGTTGATGCCGAGAGAAAGAACTGTTCGGGAACATTGAATCTCCACGCGAGCTCGGGTCCGCGGTAAAGCTCTCGGCCGTATCGGTATTCTACGGCTCCGTCCGGGCCCGCCTCGCTGACGAACTCGAAGAGATGTACGTCGGTGCGCATACCGCCCCGCACCCCCAGTCCTAGCTCCACAACCGGACGTCCGTCCTCGTGTGTGAAGAGGGTGAACGGCAGGAGTTGGATCGTCCCCGTGGCCATGAAGCCCCAGCTGGTGTTGAACGACCCGTCCACGAGGGCACCGCTCAGTCCAATGCGGAGCCACCGGTACAGTGCGAACTCACCGCCTGCCTGGATACCCTGGCTTTGTCCGCAGGAGAGGTATCCGCCTTGAACGGAGAACGCCGCCATGTCGTGGATTTGTTCCTCCGCGACCGCCTGGTTCGCGCCGAGGCAGATGATGAGGGTGGCGGTGATGATCGCAAGAAAACGCATGGAAGCGTCTCCTTTCTGTCACTTTTTCACAGTGACGGTTATGGTCAACTCTTGTTGACGTTGTGTTGTTTGGTATACAGGAAGTGTTGTATCAAAATTTCCTTTTACAGTACTTTTAAGAAACTTCCACATCCTACTTTGCTCTCCACATCAGTGCAGAAAAAAGTAGGATTGGGGTGGAGCTGCTCGTGAAGCGCTCGACACCCCTGAGATGCGTGCCAGCGAATGCGGCACGCTTTTTTGATTGGCTAGACTGACTACTCCACGCAGCGGAAGCGAGAAGTGAATACCCTGTTTGTCGGGTTCACGACATTAAAGATCGATACTTCGATCCGCATGTCGTACTCCTCGTTCAAGGGAAGGTCTGTGCAGTCCAGCTGCAACTGGTATGATGTGTCCTCAGCAAACCTTACCATGAAGCTCTTGTTGAACCAGGCCCGTTCCGGCGAACTAGGGAGAAGTAGGTTGATGTCATTCCATGGCCCTGACCTCCCGCTCGGCGAGTTCATGTACTGCGTCTGGTAGGCGACGACCCGTCTTATTTCTCCATCCGGTCTGTAGAAACCCGTCCCTCCATCGCTCGTGGTGTTACCCCAGTTGACCTGTGACACATTCACTCTGAACTCGGTGCCACCGGTGTAGGTCGTACAGCTATGGATATTCAGATCGATCACCGTTTGCCGGGCACCTTGCTGAATGTCTATCACCGTAGCGGTTCCGGCTTGTGGGATGTTCGCCGTGATCACCGCGGCCTCTTGTCGAGTACTCGTCGACAGGGTTTGGCACACTTGATCTGTGCTTGTCACGAACAAGTGTGGCTGAACCTCGACTCCCTCCTCGAAATGGAATACCTCACCTCCGTACCCGTCATCCATGACCGCGTTGGTTAGCGGAAAGATGTACGAGCCTGTCTCGGCAAATGCGTTCGCCGAAACCAAGAGCGTGACTTCCACGATCACGCCTTGCGGGACGTAGATGCTGTGGTTCATCACCGCCTTTCCGTTTTCCACCGTGCAGGGTACTGATGTACCAACTCCGAGGATGAGAATACCCCACCGACACGCCAAGATCAGCTCTGCAGGATTCGTTCCCGGTCCCTGAACCGCCGACTCCAGTCTCTGTAGGACGCCGTCCTCATTTGACTGGAGGGTGTAGAGGATGGCGTACCCTGCCGAGCTGAACGGTACGAACGGGTAGCCGTTGATATACGGCGGTTGGGGCAGGTTGTGTGCCGTGACCGTGCCGGTCACGCTCATCTCCGGTGCCGTCACCGTCGTCGTCTCGGTGATGACGACCGTCGCCGTCTCGACGACTACGACGGTTGCCGTCCGCACCTCGACGATTGTCGTGGTGTGGGTCTCGGTGATCGTGGTTGTCCTGATCACGACGACGGTCTCGGTTTCGATTCGGACGTCGTCATTGCAGAGCTCGATGACCTCCTCACCACCGCAGGCGAGGGCGCTCATGGCGACCGCAGTCGCGATGAGCATGCTGAACATTTTCATGATGCGTTCTCCTTCGGTTCGGGTTTGCTCTACGATCCCTTCGTAGTGGTACGCAAACCAGGTTGTTGTTTTGTGGGATATGCAATGCCCATATATATAGGTACTCGATATCCCACAAAACGAGGAAAAACGCTTAATCTAGCCAATTGTAATGTACAAAGTGTCCAAAATTGGACAAGAAAGTATAGCACAAAACGACCCTTTTGTCAAGCGTGGCAAGGTAAGGTACAATTGGCTCATATGCGAAAAAATGTAACGTTTATTATCCTCGTTTCCGGTATTATTTTTACCCTTTTCTGCCTTACTCTTTTTTTCTGGCCGAAAAATGCACATCATGTCACTTTTTTTTCGCCTCACCGTGACACTGAAATAAACGGTCCATTTCAGTATGCAGGCCCTTGGGATGAACCACTATACACGAGTCTCTATGCACGGATAGGGGAAAGACCGGCCAATCTTCCGTCAATTAAGGGGGGTATTGTTCCTCATCACTTATTGGCTGGTCACCTTGATGCGCGTTTTTTTGAAACTATCGCAGACCAAAAACCGTCAACAATAGTGATTATTTCACCGAATCATTTTTCTCGTGGCACGGCACCTGTTATTAGCACAAACCGACACTGGCAAACGGTGTTTGGTCCAGTCAAAACCAATCAAAAATTGCTTCAAGTAGTAGAACAAAAAGGAATCGTGTCATTTGATGAAGAGGCAATAAAAGAAGAACACGGAGTGTATGGCCTGATTCCATTTGTTGCAAAATCATTGCCGGACACGACGGTTATTCCTTTGATTCTCCGCCACGATGTATCAACCTCAACTTTAGATACGCTTGTGAAAGCGCTTACAGAAACACTGCCAAAAAATGCTGTGGTTGTTGGTTCAGTTGATTTTTCGCATTACCAAACCGCACCTGTGGCAAATTTTCACGATGAGCTGTCACGAAATGTGATTCAAACGTTCAACTATGCGCGGATACCTCAACTGGAAATTGATTCACAACCCACAGTGTACACGGTGCTCAAGCTCATGGACGCGTATGGCACCAAACACATTGCGTATGAGGCGCATGAGAACGCGGCTGATGTGGTAGGGAATCAAGCCGAAACAAACATTACGAGTTACTACACCCCATATTTTAGCGCGGGAGAATCAGCGACAGGCACTGCAGTAAGTGTGCTTAGTTTTGGTGATATCATGCTCGACCGCCAAGTAAAGGAGCAGATTGATGTGCATGGGCAGAACTACCTTCTTGAAACATTGGCTGGGCAAGAGGGGCGGTTTTTTCAGGGTATGGATATTATTTCCGCAAACATGGAAGGGCCATTTGCGAATTCACGGCGTGAGACGAGCAAAGAAATTGCGTTTCGGTTTGATCCGGTGCTTTTACCGATGCTGAAACGGTTTAATTTTTCTACTTTCTCTCAGGCGAATAATCATAGTTATGATATGGGAAAACAGGCTGAGCAGGAATCAAAAGATAATATGAGAAATGCAGATTTTTTCGTGTATGGGTCGCAGTATAGGGTTGACGATGATTCTTTGCTGGTTCGTGACATTTCTGGAAAACGAATTGCCTTTATTGGTATCAATGACACCAATGCGCCAATTGACGAAGTGGCAACATTGCGGCTCATAAAAAAAGCCGAAGCAGAAGCTGAGATTACCATTTTAAATGTACACTGGGGCATAGAATATGAAGATACGTCACGTGAACGACAACGCTACCTCGCTCACGCCCTTATTGATGCTGGTGTTGACGCAGTTATTGGTCACCACCCACACTGGGTACAAGAAATGGAAATCTATAAAGATCGGCCAATCTTCTATTCTCTTGGTAATTTTATTTTTGATCAGTATTTTTCTGTAGAAACGCAACAAGGGCTTGGGGTGGGGCTCGTATTTTATCCCGATCGTATTTCTGGTTATCTGTTTCCGCTTCAGTCAGTACAAAGCCAAGTATCGTTGATGCCATATCGTACGGCCACAGCCGTGACGCGCGCTTTTGTTGACCGAAGCCGCTTAGGAACTTATACTATGTCTAATTTCCATTTCGTAATTCCTATTTCTTCGTATGGTGTCACCACTACCCCCTGAGGCGGTTCACGAGCTCCGCAAGATGAAATTTATTTTAGTTATCGTTCTTCTCATTTGTGCGGTTTTGGGAGTATTTGTGGCGTATACGGTGTGGGAGGGGAGAGATGGCGTAAAGCATAAAACAGAAAATACCGTGCCAACGCGGTCAACCACTTCTTCTTTAGAAGAAAAAAATCATGATGCTGATGCAACGAAGACAGCGAATAATGAACGGGATCTTGACGCAAACGTGCTACCGTCAGTCACCGTCAACATCAAAAATGTTACCTGGGAGTATGGGTTTAAAAAGCTGAGCGAAAAGGAGACGTTGGCGCTGATGCAACGTCGCGTGCCGATGCAGGCGAGCACGCAAATTGTGATTAATGACGCGGATCATCAAGTGATTGAGGGACCATACTTTAGAGAGCCTGCATTATGTGGAGAAGGCGATAAGGATTTACGGTGTCACTTGGTGGTGTATCGCGCGGGTGTTATTCAGAGTGAAGATACTCGGTGGAATAATACTGTGCTATATCGCTTCTTTTTTCCTTCTGTAGACGGTGGTGGAGGTGCTGGTGGGTACGGCGTAGTCGATTCTTCCGAGTCGTTTTTTGGCCTGTACGATCAAAGTGGCTACATTCATTTGTTTAAAACCGACCAGTATAGCCAGCCTGAAAATTCATTTTCACCGTTTGTTGGGGCGTACTATGGGGTAACTTGGGGAGACGCAGAACAATTTATGGATACACCACCAAGTACGCTCTCCTCGGTTCGCAAAGATGGGGTGCTCGAATTTAAGGACGCGGCCACAATCTTTGGGGGATTGCAAGGTTTTACGCTCATCGATCATAGTGTGTATACGGCAAAAAATAAAGTCGGAACATTTCCGCAGGGCACACTCTATGCTATGGATGGTGGTGTCTACCATTTAGTTTATCCGCATGGAGAAGTGCTCAGGTATGATTTGCGTCCATACTTTCTTACCCAGCACACACCGAGTGAGGCAGAAAAAAACATGTATGTGTCTGGGTTTGATGCGCAAATTGTGTGGAACGATGGCCGTACTCGCGTAAATGATACGTATATTATTGGGGGCAGGGTAGGAAAGTGGTTTTGTTCACCGCTCATTTTGCCTTGCACCAATGTAGTAACCACTACTGATTGGTTTAGGGCCGACAATATCACTGTAGTGGGTAAAACTACGCGTGGTGAAAACGTCTATGAGCTTAAAAATGCCAAAGATAATATTCTGTACCAAGAATTTTTTGATCTTGGCTTTTCAAGTCGTGCCAGAGTTTTACACCCGGAGCAAGATTTTCCGTATCAGTGGAGTGATGAACAGAAGGCTAATTACTTTGATGAGTATCTTGCGGATCATCCAATATTTTTTTGGAAAGATGAAAAAGGGGAGTGGCGTTTTTATCAAAAAACCGGGTATCAATCACTCGCAGAGTGTGGCAAGCCTGTCATTTATTTGTACCCAGAAAAAACGAGCACCGTACGTGTACAAGTAGAGCCAACCGGTGGATTTACCAAAGTAGAACCAGCATATCCAGAGGGTGGTTGGGTAGTGAATGCAACGCCTGAAAGTATACTTACCAATAGTGCAGACGGAAAAGTATACCCATATTTATTTTGGGAAGGTATTGCGTATAATTACACGAAACCAACTGAAGGGTTTGTGCTCTCAAAAGAAAACGTGCATCGCGACATGGTAACACTTTTGGCGCGAATGGGCATGAATAAAAAAGAAAGCACTGACTTCCTTGAATTCTGGGAAGAAAAATTGAAAGTAAAACCATACGTGTTTGTCACCTTCGTGCCACAGAGTGAGTTTGATAAAATGGCGCCATTAACCGTTGAGCCAAAACCCGATACCGTGATTCGCGTATTTATGGATTACACACCACTTGATGCGCCAATCAATGTAAAACCTCAGCAAATTAACACCCCAGAACGCAAAGGATTTACGGTGGTTGAATGGGGTGGGGCGTTACACAGATAAATGAGATATGTTGTTTGATTCACACGCCCATGTACAGTTTCGTGGCTTTGACGATCGTCGACATGATGTACTATCACGCTCGAAAGAAAAGGGAATGATTATTAATTTGGTTGGCACACAAAAAGAGACGAGCGCTGAAGCGGTCGCGTTGGCCGAACAACATGACTGGCTGTATGCTTCAATTGGCACGCATCCAAACCATTTATTTCCAACTCATGTTGATCAGAATGAGTCAGAAGGAGTGACCCCAGAAAAAGAATTTGATACAGCATTTTATGGCAAACTCGCTGAATCAAAAAAAGTGATTGCGGTTGGCGAATGCGGACTCGATTTATTTCACCTGCCTAAAGATGTGTCAAAAGAAGAAGTATTGGCCGCGCAAACACAGATGTTTATCGCGCATGCCAATTTTGCGCATGAGCATGATTTGCCACTCGTGATTCATTGCCGTGAGGCGCATAGTGAAATGATTGCGATGTTAAAATCATTCAACCGGCCCATTCAGGGAACTGTGCATTGCTACACCGGTAATTGGGCGCATGCTGAAG
>CAZYEQ010000002.1:4782-10832 GCA_964646505.1 uncultured Gammaproteobacteria bacterium | reverse complement strand
TTAGGGTTTACCGGTGTTGTCACATTCCCTCCGAAAAAAACCAATCCGGCCCCGCAGCTCGCACTTCAAGAAGTAATAGAAAAGATGCCACTTGACCGCATGCTTGTTGAAACAGATGCGCCGTATTTGGCGCCACAGGCGTACCGCGGTGAAAAAAGTGAACCATGGATGGTGGAAGAAGTAGTGAAGCATTTAGCAAATTCGCGCGGACTTTCGTATGAACGTATGGCCGAGCAAGTTTGGAATAATAGTGTGAATCTGTTTTCTCGAGTAGTATCTTTATAATACCTTCCATATTGAGACTGAGCGCCTCAAAAAAGTCATTTTTCCGGCGGCGATTTATTTTTTGCTAAAATAAGTAAAAAAAGAGCAAAAATACCTTAATTTCAAAAAAATATAAAAAAAGAAAAAAGGGTTGACAATAGCCCAATTTTTGCTACAATAGTCGCACCACGAGTTCTTTCTATGTCAAAGGAAACTGACCGAAAATTCATAGTCATGGCCTTTCGTATTATCGGTGATTTTGGCGTGACGATTGCGGCTCCTGTGGTCGTGTTTGCTTATATTGGTCGCCAGCTCGACATACGGGCGGGTACGGGTCCATGGCTTACGATTCTCGGGTTTGTTCTGGCGGCAGCGCTCACTACCGTTCTCATTCGTCGCAAGGCCAAAGCCTACGGCACGGAATATGGCAATCTGATCAAAGAAGAACAGACACAAAAAGAAAAAACCGAACACACTCAACATTAATTGTTTATGGCTACATCATTCCACATTCCAGGCCTACCACCCGACGTACTCACACATGTTTTCGGTTTTTCGATAACAAATACGATGGTTAATGTGTGGCTTTCTCTCGCTATCTTTCTTATTATCGGTATCATCATTACTCGCAGCGTCAAACTTCGCCCCGGCCGCGCGCAACTCATGCTTGAAATGGTGATTGAAGCCCTTATGGGGTATTTTGATCAGGTGACAGGCGATCGCGAAAAAACAAAACGATTTTTTCCACTCGTAGCATCGCTCTTCTTTTTCATTTTGCTTTCAAATTGGCTTGGGCTCCTTCCTGGAACAGGGAGTATTACGGTACACGGGCACCCGCTTCTTCGTCCTGCCAACACCGACTTGAATCTCACAGTAGCCATGGCGTTAAGTTCAGTAATTATTTCTCACGTGTTTGGCTTTTTTTCTGTCGGCGTGTTTACGCATCTGGGAAAGTTTATCCAGATCAAAGGCATTATTAAAAGCATTCCGAAAGGGCCTATTGCGATTTTTACCGCGCTTGTCGAATTTGGGGTTGGGCTTCTCGAAATTATCGGTGAAATCGCCAAAATATTTTCCCTCTCACTTCGTTTGTTCGGTAACATTTTTGCCGGAGAAGTTCTGATTACGGTGATTAGTTCTCTTGTTGGTGTGCTCGTACCCGCGCCATTTATGATGCTCGAAATTTTAGTTGGCCTTATTCAGGCGTCGGTATTCGCCATGCTCACTTTGGTATACCTGTCGGTTGCGTCAAGCGAACCGCATGGCAGTGATCACGACGAACATGCCGAAGGTGATATGCACCCCGATCACATTGGTGAAGATCATCCTGAGCCAGTGAAACCATAACGCATCGTGGGTGACCCTACGTCGCCCGTGCTCGTTATCGCTTCACTGCGATAGATAATTCATACGACACTGTTTCATGAGGCTAAATTCCTTTCCCCCTCAAAGAAATGTTGTCATAATAGTACAAGTATGATCGAACATGCGTCGATGCTTGCTATGGCAAAAGGGTTCACCATGGCAATCGGTGGTATTGGTCCAGCGCTCGCGATTGGTAAAATCGTAGCAAAAGCCATGGAAGCTATTGGTCGCAACCCAGAAGCTGGTGCGAAACTTTTCGTACCGATGCTTCTTGGTGCAGCGTTTGCCGAAGCGATCGCGATTTACGCGCTCGTCGTGGTATTTACCCTCTCATAATGCGTCATTCGTTGTGACGAGGAGACTCGTCACAATATCTTGATGTATTAGATATATATGAATACGAATCAACAACTTGCAATGGCAGAAGAAGGAATGATGGTGGAGCATGAAGCAGTTTCAGGTGAGGCACACGAAACGGGTGTCCTCGGTTCTTTGGGTATTAACGGACAAATGCTTGCGTTTCAGTTTATTAACTTTGCGCTGGTGCTTGGTATTCTTTGGTATCTTATTTTGCGTCCACTCATGAAAACCATGGACGAACGCCGTCGCGTGATTGATGATGGGTTACACAAAGCGCGTCAGGCAGAAACCGACTTGAAAATGTCGACGGCCAAAGCCCAAGAGCTTATTGATGCTGCCAAAGTGGAAGGGAATAAACTCATGGAACAGGCGACTCGTGAGGCTGATGAGCTTGGGGCTCGCATGGAGGAGCGCGCGCGCAAAGAAATTGAGCTGTTGATCGCGCAAGCAAAGAAAAATATTGAAATTGATGAAGCGGCAATGCGTGAAAAATTACGTCGTGAAACCGCGGCCATCGCGGTGCTTGTGGCGCAAAAAATTATGGGCAAAACCCTTGATAGCGATACCGACAAGCGACTTATTGAAGAGGCGCTTCGTGATATGCCTAATGTGTAAAGTGGTATGACACGTTTACCCGAACAATACGCCAAAATTCTCTTTGAACTATTGCGCGATACGCCAAAAGAAAAAGAGAAAGAGGCCGTGCACGCGTATCTCGAGTTCTTGCATCGCGAACAGGCGCTTTCCAAAACAGCATACATCCTTGAAGCGTTTGAACGATATGCCGAAGAACAAATGGGAATTATGAATCTGCGCCTTACGACCGCGCGCAGTATGGGAGAAGAGGAACGCACGCAGATAAAAAAACTCTTTGGTGAAAAAACGATACTAACTGAACATGTTGATGAAAAAGTAATGGGAGGAATAAAAATTGCCACTAGAACCGCAATCATCGACGCCACAGTCCAAACACGGTTACAACGCTTAGCTCACACTCTTACGACCTAATACACTTTATGCAAAATACGCAATCAATCGTCGCACATTTGAAAGAACAAATTGCGGCATTCAAAAATGATGTTCATGTAGAAGAAACCGGCACTGTGGTGTCGGTTGGTGATGGTATTGCCCGCATGAGTGGGTTATCAAACTGTCAGTCGCAGGAAATGCTTGAGTTTGCCGATGGCACGCTCGGCATTGCCCTCAACCTTGAAGAAGAACTGGTTGGCGCGATTATTCTTGGTGACTATAAAGGTATTAAAGAAGGTGACAGTGTGAAGCGCACGGGCCGTATTATGTCGGTACCGGTTGGTGACGAACTCATCGGTCGCGTTGTAAACGCGATTGGCGCGCCTATTGATGGTGGTAAACCATTTACAACCAAAACATTCTACCCGGTGGAGCGTGTTGCCCCAGGGGTGATGACTCGTGAACCAGTGAACCGCCCTGTGCAAACCGGTGTAAAATCAATTGATGCCCTTATTCCAATTGGACGTGGGCAGCGTGAACTTATTATTGGCGACCGTCAAACCGGAAAAACCGCGATTGCGCTTGATACGATCATCAACCAAAAAGACAAAAACATGATCTGTATTTACGTGGCTATTGGCCAGAAAGACTCAAAGGTGGCTCGCGTGGTGCGTAAACTTGAAGAAACCGGTGCGATGGAATATTCGGTTGTGGTTGTGGCCGGTGCTTCTGAGCCTGCGCCAATGTCATTTTTGGCTCCATACGCGGGGGTAGCGATTGCCGAATACTTTGCTGATCAGGGAAAAGACGTTTTAATTGTGTACGATGATTTGACCAAACAAGCGTGGGCATACCGCGAAATGTCACTCCTACTTCGACGCCCACCAGGACGTGAAGCGTATCCTGGAGATGTGTTTTACCTTCACTCACGGTTGCTTGAGCGCGCGTGTAACTTAAATAAAGAAAACGGCGGTGGGTCAATTACTGCTCTTCCTATTATTGAAACGCAAGCGGGTGACGTATCAGCCTACATTCCAACGAATGTGATTTCTATTACCGACGGACAGATTTTCCTTGAAACAGATTTGTTCTACCGCGGTGTTCGCCCGGCCATGAACATTGGTATCTCCGTATCACGTGTGGGTGGTTCAGCGCAAACCAAACCAATGAAAAAAGTGGCCGGCAAACTCAAACTTGCTATGGCGCAGTTTCGTGAACTTGAAGCATTTGCGCAATTTGCGAGTGACCTTGATGCTGACACGAAAAAACAAATTGATCGCGGTCAACGCATGACTGAGTATTTGAAACAACCACAGTACTCACCAGTTCCTGTTGAAGAACAGGTGGCCGGTATCTACGCCATTAGTAATGGCTACTTTGATGCCGTGCCAGTTGCTGATATTAAAGATGCGGAAGAAAAATTCCTTACCTTTCTTCGTTCGTCAAAACGAACACTACTCGAAAAAATGGCTGCAGGAGAATGGAGCGATGAGGTAGAAGGAGCGTTGAAAGATGCATGTAAAGAATTTGCGAAATAGGCCGCTCTCATCTTGATTTACTTCTCTCCTTCTTTATATATGCTGTCAGCAAAAATTGCCACAATGACATCCGGAATAGTCCTGCTTGTGGTGGCTATACTTGTGCCTGTGTATGTGGGTGCGTTGTCACCATGTATGGGCCCGAATTGTGAGCGTGTTCTGTATGAAGGCGATCTGATTACAAGCGATGCTCATGCGGCTGTGTATCTTTTTACCGGTAATGAACGTCGTCCGTTTCCAACCGGTGATGTGTACAAAACCTATTATACCGATTACACCAACATCAAGAAGGTAAGTACAGCCCAAATGGAAGAGATTTCTTTGGGTATGCCAGTATCGGTGAATCCTGGACTCACCTACGACGACGTAAAACTTAAGCTCGTAAAGTTTCCGTTTAATCCAAAAACATATTACGTTGAAAAAGGAAGCGTTCTGCGTCATATTGAAAATGAACAACTGGCCATCGAATTATTTGGTAAAAATTGGAATAAAAAAGTGATAACCCTGCCCGAAATTTATAGTTTGTTTTATACCAAAGGATTGATGCTCAATCAGGCACGCCTAAACACGATTGAATTTAGTATCAAAAATACGAGCACAAAAAGCTCGATTACAGAGGTGCTCGTGAAAGTCGCTGATACGACACAAAATGAAGCGGTGGTCAAAGGGCAAACAATCGCTGTGCTTTCCCCCAAGGGTGTAGTTAATACGATGGTAAATCAATACGTTGATTTTGACTCAACCAATCCAATCACACTTATCGTGACCCGTGACTCAGGAAAAAAAATCGAAAAAACAGTTGACTTGAAATCAATGTGGGCAGGCACGGTGTTGTTAACCGTCGCTGATGAAGAAATGACGGTGGAAGTAATTTCTAGTGTCGTTCCAGAATATGTAAAGACACCAACCGCTTCTTCATAATGTTGTTTTATGGCTTTAAATACCAAGGCAATTAAAGCGCGCGTCAAGTCGGTGAAGAACATGAAGAAAATCACCAAGGCCATGGAACTCGTGTCTGCGGCCAAGATGCGTAAAGCGGTAGCATCCGCTTTGGCCACCCGCACATATGCGCGGTTGGTTGATGAACTCCTTAAACGCTTGTCGGGTTCAGGTGGAAAAACACCGCTTCTTGAGGTGCGCCCTGAAAAAAAGGTGCTCATGATTGTGATTGGCGCAAACCGCGGACTTTGTGGCAGCTTCAACGCGAATGTGTTTCGCCAAGCGCAAAAATTGGTAACATCAACTGAAGCCGCTATTGACGTGCTCGCTATTGGTCGGCGCAGTGCTGCTTTTGCGAAAAAATATCAAAAACCACTTCTCGCGCTGTTTGACAACATTGGCGATAAACCCACGTTTGAAGCATCCCTTCCTATTGTAAAAATGGCCATGGAAGGGTTTCTGAAAGGTGAGTACGATAAAGTGCACGTGGTCTACACGCACTACCAGTCGAGTTTGGTCCAAGTGCCAAAAGTTGCCCAGCTCTTACCTATAACGCGAGAAGATATTACGAGGCTAGCAGAAAGTTTTGTTACGCTCATTAGCCCAAGACACGTC
>CAZYEQ010000002.1:0-4772 GCA_964646505.1 uncultured Gammaproteobacteria bacterium | reverse complement strand
GGCGTCATATGGCTAAAGCGCAAAAGTTAACCAGTTTAAAAAGAACTTAGGGGTTGGATACAACGCTCTTTGAACCAAATAAACACATGATTTTAAACACGGTATTGCCGCGACTCGTTGAAATGGTGCTCTACCAAATGATCCTTGAGTCGGCCGCGAGTGAACACAGTGCCCGCATGATGGCCATGAGAAGCGCGTCGGACGCTGCGGGAGAAATGATTGAAGAATTACAACTGTCGTTTAACAAGGCCCGTCAGGCAGCGATTACGCAAGAAATTGCCGAAATCGCAGCCGGTGCAGCAGCTATCTAATATACTTACTATGAATAAAGGAACTATTACACAAATTATCGGCGTGGTCATCGATGCGCATTTTCCCGACGCACTCCCCGCGCTCTTTAACGCGCTTGAAGTAAAGACAGAAAAAGAAACACTCGTGCTTGAGGTGCAACAACATATTGGAACGAACACCGTTCGCGCCATTGCCATGGGTGCAACCGATGGGCTTGCACGTGGTGTTGAGGTGATTGACACTGGCGCGCCAATTTCTGTACCGGTTGGTGAAATAACGCTCGGCCGCATGTTTGATGTAACGGGGAAACCAATTGATGGTAAGCCAGCGGTAAAAGCAAAAAAAACCTATCCGATTCACCGCAACGCGCCGAAATTTTCTGAACAATCAAGCAAAACTGAAATTTTGGAAACTGGTATCAAAGTCATCGACCTCCTCTGTCCGTTTTTGAAAGGTGGTAAAGTTGGACTTTTTGGTGGTGCCGGCGTAGGAAAGACGGTCGTCATTCAAGAACTTATCCGTAATATCGCGCAAGAACACGGCGGGTATTCGATGTTTGCCGGTGTAGGTGAACGTACTCGTGAAGGAAACGATTTGTATAAAGAAATGCATGAGTCAGGCGTACTCGATAAAACCGCGCTTGTCTTCGGTCAGATGAACGAACCGCCAGGAGCACGTGCCCGTGTGGCCCTTACCGCCCTTGCCATGGCCGAATACTTCCGTGATGAAGAAGGCCGGGATTTGCTTCTCTTCGTTGATAACATTTTCCGCTTTACCCAAGCTGGGTCTGAAGTATCAGCGCTTCTTGGTCGTATGCCTTCAGCCGTAGGGTACCAACCAACCTTGGCTACCGAAATGGGCGCACTTCAAGAACGTATTACTTCAACTGATAAAGGGTCTATTACCTCAGTTCAGGCCGTGTTCGTGCCTGCCGACGACTTGACCGACCCAGCGCCTGCAACCACGTTTGCTCACCTTGACTCAACGGTAGTACTCTCACGTGCGATTTCTGAACTTGGTATTTACCCAGCGGTTGACCCGCTTGATTCAAGTTCAACTGTGCTTGATCCATCGGTTGTTGGCGAAGAGCACTATCGCACCGCGCGTGATGTACAGCGCGTGCTTCAAAAATATAAAGACTTGCAAGATATTATTGCGATTCTTGGTATGGAAGAGTTGTCTGATGCTGATAAGGTTACTGTTGCTCGCGCGCGTAAGATTCAGCGTTTTATGTCACAACCATTCTTCGTGGCTGAACAGTTTACCGGTCTTTCAGGAAAATATGTGCCTGTGGCTGAAACCGTTCGCTCATTCCGCGACATTTTGGATGGGAAGTATGATCATTTACCAGAATCAGCCTTCTTCATGAAAGGATCAATCGAAGAAGCCGTGGCTGCACAAAGCGCGGCGTAATATATTTTTGCGTATGTCTTTTTGGCGCGGAATACTTGCAGGGCTTGGTGTTGTTCTCGTGATCGGACTTGGTTTTTACTTTGTCACACGTGATGAGGGAAAAGAAAAAACTACTGACACGTATGGCTATACGATTGATACAACCGACATAAATACCATTATTCCAACCGAAGCTACCTCTATTGATTCACCATCTAACGAAACATCTATGCGCACTCTTCCTGAACAACAAGATTTGGCCAAAGAATATAGTGGGGCGATTTTGCACACCGCAAAAGGGGATATTACCGTATCACTGTACCGCGATGAGTCACCTATTACGGTTAATAACTTTTTGAACTTAGCAGAAAAGAAATTTTACGACGGTACTACATTTCACCGCGTGATTCCTGATTTTATGATTCAAGGCGGAGACCCATTGTCACGCGATGCTGCGCAGCGTCGAATGCACGGCACTGGTGGGCCTGGGTACAAGTTTGGTGATGAGTTTAATACGAAACCGCTGGTGCGTGGTAGTCTCGCCATGGCTAATTCTGGCCCGAACACGAATGGTTCACAGTTTTTTATTGTGACTGCTGAATCAACTCCATGGCTTGATGGAAGACATGTGAACTTTGGTATGGTGACTGCGGGTATGGATGTGGTAATGGCAATTTCTGGTGTTGCTCGTGATGTAAACGATAACCCAACGGAGCCAATTACGATTACGAGCATTGAACTCGTGAAATAATATGCTTCATGTTTCCATTGTCACCCCAGAAGGGGTAGTGTACGACGATACGGTTGCGCAAGTCACTGTGCCTACGGAAACTGGTGAGGTGACGGTGCTTGCGAACCATGTGCCAATGGTTTCTGCTATGAAAGCAGGAGAGCTTGTGTTTGTAAAACAAGACGGTGCGCGAGTGCCCTTGGCTGTGTCGCAGGGTGTGCTTGAAGTTCGCTCTGGGAACAAGGTGGTTGTGCTCACCGATACTGCTGAGCGAGCAGACCACATTGATATTGATGCTGCTGAAGCCGCACGCGCACGAGCCGAGGAGGTAATGAAGGGTATGAAAAATGTTGAAGACGTTGATTTTGCTCGTGTGCAAGCGTCGCTTGAACGTGAAGTGGCTCGACTTCGTGTAGGGAAGAAATATCGCAAGTTGCCACCAACGGTGTAAAAAATAAAGGCCGGCCCTATGGTCGGCTTTCATGTATATATGCAACTCCGTTTTCAGGGGCAAT
This sequence comes from uncultured Gammaproteobacteria bacterium, assembly GCA_964646505.1. Taxonomy (GTDB): domain Bacteria; phylum Patescibacteriota; class Patescibacteriia; order Magasanikbacterales; family UBA922; genus CAZQXB01. The sequence continues at coordinate 1,844 of CAZYEQ010000002.1, read as the reverse complement.
ATAAAAGTAATCCTCGTATTCTCATGCAACGCGCTGGGTACGCGCAGTTTCTTGACCCAAATACCAAAGAAACAAGTTATGTACGCAAACTCACCGCCAATTTTTACCCCCGGTTTCATTGCTATGTAGAATTAATGGAAGGGGAGCCTGGTTTTTTTGTAAACTTACACCTTGATCAAAAACACGTGTCGTACGAAGGATCTAATAAGCATAGTGGGGAATATGAGGGTGAGACCGTGCTTGCCGAAGCTAAGCGCATAGCAAGCATTCTTTTGAAAGAAAAAATGGTGTAATAATATACAGGTTTTGGCCTAGGTGGCATACCTCTTGACGCCGTGCCTTTGGTGCGCTATACTGCTGCCATTACTTAACGACATGGTTAACGACGCACCTGTCAAGGAGGCTGGGGCGGGCAGTTCCTTAGCGAAATGCTAAGGCGATAAAGGCATTGCCTACATATAGCATGGCAACCAAGAAATCGGCTGGTTCGACCAGGTTAGGTCGTGATTCCCAGCCTAAGTACCTCGGTACTAAAGTCGGTGATGGTGAGTTGGTTCACTCTGGCGCAATTTTAGTTCGCCAACGCGGTACCCCAATTATGCCAGGAAAAAACGTCCGTCGTGGCAAGGATGATACCTTGTACGCGATTGTGAACGGTGCGGTAAAATTTACCGTTGATAAGCGTATCCGTTTTGATGGAAACCGCAAAACCGTGACCTACGTGAGCATTATTCCGACAGCAACCAAATAACCAAAAGGGAGCCCTAAAACGGGCTCCTTTTGTTTTTTAAAGGTGGAATATATCCTAAATTTGGGGTATACTGTACTTGCTATGAATCTTCTTACCTACCCCCCTCGTTTGTTTTTTAAACAACTTCCCATTGTTGTTCCTTTTGGTTTGAGTGTGTTGGCAAATGTAATCACCTGGGGCTGGCTCGCGTGGTTTTTTAAACCAACAAACGAGCCTGTTTTTCTTCATTACAATGTTCTCTTCGGCGTCGATTATATTGGCGACTGGCACCGAGTATTTTTATTACCAATCGTGGGCGTTTCCATTCTTCTTATCAACACGCTTCTTGGGTGGCTACTTGCGTCACGCGACATGGTTGTCGCGTATATTTTACAGATTATTTCACTCCTGTCATCGAGCCTTCTGTTACTCATGGCACTTCTTTTGGTCGAAATAAATACCTAGCGTATGCCAGCAGGGAAGCGTGGTATCGACACAATGCTCCTCGCGATGTTTACTGGCCTTTTACTTTTTGGCCTGTTAATGCTTACGTCAGCTGGTTCGATCGGCGGGTATTTTAAGGAAGAAACATTTTATTACGTTACTCGGCAACTCATGTTCGGTGTTCTTCCCGGGCTTGTGGCAGGGTATATTATGTATCGTGTACCATATTCGTTCTGGGAACGCGCGAGTGTGTTTGTTTTTTTAGGCACAGTGTTGCTGTTGGCTCTTGTGTTTGTACCTGGTATTGGCGCGACCAACAATACGGTTGCGAAAAATTGGATTAACATCGGGAATTATTCACTGCAGCCTGTTGAGTTTGCCAAACTTGGTGTGATTATGTTTTTGGCTGCGTTTATGGCACGGCGTGGTGAAGCTATGCGCACGCTTGAAGAAGGGTTTTTACCAGCACTCATTATGGCCGGCATCCCACTTCTTATGGTGGTGCTTCAACCCGATATTGGTGGTGCTAGTATTTTGTTTGCCATTACCCTCGGACTTTTGTTTGTTGGTGGATCTTCCATGACCGCGGTTGGCGGCCTGCTTGGGCTTGGTGTTATTGGTGTGGCGTGCGCGTCGGCGTGGTCGAGTCATGCGGCTGCGCGTATTGGTT
>CAZYEQ010000001.1:45074-49563 GCA_964646505.1 uncultured Gammaproteobacteria bacterium | reverse complement strand
CACAATACCACAGGTATATATTTTTGTCAAAGGAGTAATAGTGATAATGATACGGTACCGTAGTGTGTACATATGATTAATAAAAAGAACCCCTTACCGGGGTTTTGTGAACGGATGAATGGGAATACTCACGTCGTCACTTCGTTCCTCCTTGAGACACATAACGGGTTTCTCAATTCTCTTCCTCGATAAGTGAAACCTCACGGTTTCACCCTTCCCTTGTTCGATTCCCACATAAACCAACTGAAATATAAAATATCATCCCTGAAGGACGATATTTTATATTTGAGCGGGTGATGGGAATCGAACCCACTTCTCCAGCTTGGAAGGCTAGCATAATAAGCCATTATACTACACCCGCATACATATTTTGTGACGTGAAGGATACTGAATCGTAGCAGTTTTGTCAACCTTTGCGGACATTTGCTAATCGATGGTCGTCTGTGAAGAGTACCGCCGATATAAGAAGGGTAGCAATAACCGCCTCCACATACCAACCTACCCCAACCATCATGCCAACGGCAGTTACTGCCCAAAGCCCGGCGGCAGTGGTCAGACCTTCAATTGTATCTTCTTTATGGAGAATGGTTCCTGCGCCAATAAAACCAATACCTACCAAGATTTGCGCGGCTACTCTACTTGATTCACCTCCAGGAAACCCGTGAATGGAAAGACAAGTAAAAAGTGTGGCGGCAAACGCCACTAAAGCGTGGGTGCGAATACCTGCTTTTTTTCCCGCGTGCTCACGTTGCCAACCAGCCAAACCACCAAGAGCAAGAGAAAGTACCATTTGACCAAGTATAAATGTGTATGACATAGGCAAAAATCGTTTAGTAGTATACTATATCTGCCATACCTTCTCAAACTGACACATATGTCACACGTGCAACACATTGCTACACATAAAGATATTCTTGAAAAACGCGCTTCTATTGTGCGGGCTATTCGTGAATTTTTTTGGCAAGCAGATTTTTTGGAAATGGAAACACCGCTTTTGTTAGCTCGGCCCGGGCAAGAACCATATCTATCGCCAATGTCGGTTTCCTTGCATAATGAAAAAGGCGAAGCGTTCACTGGCTACCTGCATACCTCACCTGAATACGCGCTTAAAAAAATGCTTGGTGCTGGGTTTACCAAGATTTTTTCACTCACCAAAACATTTCGTGACTATGAAAGTTTTGGAGGAACCCATAACCCCGAGTTCACCATGATTGAGTGGTATCGCGCGAACGAAGGTTTTGAGTCACTCATGGATGATTGCGAGGCGCTGTGGAAATATATCGCAGGCATACTTGGCGAACAAGAAAAAGGCGCGTTGGTATGGGAAAGACTTCACATGAATGAAGCATGGGAGCGATACGCGCAAGCATCGCTTCACGAGCATTTGACACGTGAAGGAATGGCTGAGCTTTGTAAGAAAAAAGGATATGCGGCGCAGGAAACAGACACCTACGATGACCTTTTTTTTAAAATATTTTTAAACGAAATTGAACCAAACCTTGGAAAAAACAGAGCCACAATTTTGCACCATTACCCGCTGTCCATGGCGGCCCTGTCTCGGGTTTCAGTGGCTGATCCACGCTACGCCGAGCGGTTTGAGTTGTATATTCAGGGGGTAGAAATTGCAAACGCCTTCGGTGAACTTACTGATCCGGCTGAGCAAAGGAGACGACTTGAAGTTGAACAGACATTTCGACGTGATAGTGGAAAAGATGTATTTCCTCTTGATGATGAGTTTATTGAGGCCCTGCGAACCATGCCACCTTCGAGCGGTATTGCCCTTGGGGTTGATCGACTGATTCAACTTTTTCTGGATAAGAAAAACATTAACGATGTGTTGGCGCTTCCAGCTTCCCTTCTTTTTTAGAGAGGCGCGTCTTGACGAATACAGAAAAATTACGTAGAATAACGTAACTTTTAGATTTTTTGTTATGGCACTTTCGCTTGGTATCGTGGGCCTGCCCAATGTTGGAAAATCAACATTGTTTAACGCACTTACTCGAAGTAAACAGGCAAACGCGCAGAACTACCCATTTTGTACGATTGATCCCAATGTTGGGGTGGTAGAGGTACCTGATGTACGACTGCACGAATTAGCGCGTGTATCAGGTTCGGCAAAAATAATTCCAACCACGATTGAATTTGTGGATATCGCCGGGCTTGTAAAAGGCGCGTCAGAGGGCGAAGGGCTTGGGAACAAGTTTCTGTCACATATTCGAGAAGTGGACGCGATTGTGCAGGTGGTGCGTGCTTTTGCCGATGCAAATGTGATTCATGTCCATAATCGTGTTGATGCTAAAGATGACGCGGATGTAATTAACCTCGAACTCGTGCTGGCGGATTTACAGACCGTGACCAAGCGCCTTGAAACAGTGAAGAAAAACGCAAAGGGTTCAGCAATGAAAGACGCAGAGGTGGAAATTGCCGTACTTAGTCGTGTTGAGGACGCGCTCAAAAGTGGACAACCCGCGCGCGGTGTAGATGTGACCGAAGAAGAGATGCCGATTGTGCAACAATTGCAATTACTCACGCGCAAGCCCATGATGTACGTGGTCAACGTTGATGAACCGGGCCAGGTAAAAGATGTACCAAAAATGAGCGATGCGCCACAAGTAGAAGTGTGCGCGAAACTCGAGGCTGAACTCGCCGAACTTTCAAATGATGAGGCTAAAGAATATATGAAGTCGTTGGGAATGACCGAGAGTGGACTCGATAAAATAATTGTAGCCGGATATTCCTTGTTGAATTTGGTAACGTATCTTACCTCGGGGCCAGAAGAAACACGTGCCTGGACAGTGACGAAAGGTACGCTTGCGCCTGATGCCGCGGGTGTGATTCACACTGATTTTGTCAAAGGGTTTGTGAAGGCGGATATTACACCATTTGATGCGTTTATTGAACATGGCGGATGGGCAGGAGTCCGAAATGCTGGTAAACTACAACTTGTTGGACGTGATTACGAAGTAAAAGATGGTGATGTGTGTTATTTTCATATCGCATCGTAAATACTTATTTTTTTGTATGGTTCGCGAGCAGTATAATCCGAATTACATTCATCATCATCCAGAAAAAAGAAGCGCCGCGACAATACGTGAGCTTGTGTTTGGCATGGAAGATGGCATGGTCTCAACGCTTGGTTCAATTATAGGTATTGCGGCTGCCACACAAGATCCTTATACAACCGTCTTGGCCGGTCTCGTTATTATTGCCGTGGAGTCAATTTCTATGGCCGTAGGTTCGTATCTTTCAAGTAAATCAGTAAAAGATGTTGAGGATAGAAAAATTGCCGAAGAAAAACAGGAACTTCGTGATTATCCTGAAAGCGAAAAAAAAGAATTAGTGGGTTTGTATGTGAAATCAGGCTGGACCAAAAAAACCGCTGAGCTTATGGCTGAAGAGGCTTCAAAAAATCAAAAATTATTTCTGCAAGAAATGTCATTTCGTGAGCTCGGTATTATTCCTACGGCTGAAGAAAATCCTGTGAAAAACGGTATAGTGATGCTTTTCTCATATATCATTGGTGGTTGTATACCATTAGTCTCTTTTTTCCTTCTTCCAATTCTATACGCAATACCCCTATCGATCACGGTTACGTTAGTTGGGTTATTTAGTTTGGGTGTGTATACTGCTTCATTTTCCAAACGTTCATGGTGGAAAGCCGGACTTGAAATGGTGGTGTTAGCCTCTGCTGCCGCGGCAGTGGGGTATGGTGTCGGTCAGTTTGTTGACGCCACATTACTTCGTTGAACCTTGTGAAACATACTATAAAACCGGCCAGGGCCGGTTTTATATTTTTTTGAGTCGGTAGAGCCGCCTCCCTACGTGTTGGTTAGGTCGACGATATAGGAGCGATGTTTTTTCCGGAAGAAGTGCTTCTATGGAAAAGCCAAGAGAAGGAAAATCATGTTCTTCAATTGAAGAAATACGGTTTCCGCTGTGCGTGAATTCGGGAAAAACCATCACAATGATACCGCCAGGGGTGAGTATGTTGTGGAGTGCGCGGAGCGCGTCTTTATACAGAGCGCGCAGGATCAAAGATTGCTTTTCAAGAGCATCTTGTGCTTCTCCGCCACGAAGCGGGGTTCCCAAATACGGTTCAGTGATCACGGACGTTATGAGTTCATCTTGAAGGTGGTCGGAAAGATGTCGCACGTCAGAGATAAAAATCCGTACATTGGCATGAAAGTGTTCTTTTTTTTGTATCCATTCAGTGTTTATTTGTGAATCGTGAACTGCCTTTGAAGAAAGATCACTACCGATAATCGTCTTTGCGCCAAGAAGTGCGGCTTCCATAAGCACCGTTCCTGAGCCGCAAAATGGGTCAAGTACGGCTGATGTATGGTCTACCCCCGCAAGATTGAGCATGGTGCGAGCAAGTTTAGGTGGAAGCATCCCGCTCCGTGCATCGCTTGCCGGACGTTCAAAGTCACGTTCACTAAATGCTTCAAACGGTTGCAGGGCAACAGTAAAAAAAACATGATTTTGAAAT
>CAZYEQ010000001.1:1712-45064 GCA_964646505.1 uncultured Gammaproteobacteria bacterium | reverse complement strand
ATGAGATTATTGTGGAAGATTGACGCGCTGTTTTTTATGGTCACCGCACGTACTGATTTCCCGAGTCCCCGCACTTTTTTTTTGATGTCAATTGCCAAGCGTGGGGACACACCATCACCCTGCACCGCAAAAGAAAGTTTTGAGGTTTTTTCATGTGTGGTAAGAAGCGTTACAATTTGTTCTTCGCGCGTTCCGTGTCCAGGGGCCTCCTCGGCAATTTTAACAATACTCCCCGCGCAGTTCATAATTTCTTTTACAGGAAGCACGTCTCCTTCGAAAAGAAGGTGTTCGCCGAGGCGTTTTGTTGCCCCGGTAACATGAAAACGAACAAAAAGAGCGCGAAGCTCTGCTTCGGCAATATCTCCCTCACGTCCTAGAAAAAAAAGATAGCGCATACAAGAACCACACTGTACGGAATTTGTGACTGTTCGTCAAGAGATTTATCTTTCATGAGAAATGCTAGACGCGCTTTGTGTCGCTGGCTCAGATGGCTGCGGTTGGGGTTCTGGTTCAGTGCTTGTGGTTGTTTGTTTTGTGGGTGTGGTCGCGATGCCGGTTGTGGAAGTTGGGTAAAATGGGTTGCGTGAAAACGGCGACGTTTCCATGGCGCCTTTTTTCTTCCACTGTTCTTCAACTTGATCTACGCCACGAAAATCAATAACCTCAATACTCAGTGGTTCGGTAATAATGATATTTTCGGATGTTCCAATAGGAATATAAACACTTCGATAAAGAAAAAACATGGTACCGATCGATCCAAGGCCAAACAATACGCCTGAAACAACTCCAATAATTTTAAGAGTTTTAAACTGTTTGTACGCGCTCGTAGTCGCGAGGTATGAGGTGGATTTAGTTTTTTTAAATATCTGCATACGGTCACCTAATATAAATTTTTGCTGAAAATTCCACCGAAACGTCCTCGGGTCCACCACCACGTCTTTTTTGCCAACTCATACTGTCGATATAGAGATACTGTGGCAGGCGTTCTAGCGCGGCTAAGTAGGATAATTGGTGTGTGACTGTGCCGTGATTTAAAAAACTAAATATACACCCCGGAAGATTGATAGGAGGAGCCTTCTGGCCTTTGGCAGGTTTTGGCGCTTCCGTTTCACAACGGACATTAATGGTTTGTTCGATAGCGTTATTTTTTGCTAATCCTTCGAACGTGGTGATCATGTCAAGCGCATCGGTGGCCGCAATAGTTGCCATGGTAAACGGGCGCAACTGATCGGCGATTTCAGGTGCCTCGCGGATAGAGCGTCGTACCGCCGTAGCCTCGCGGTACTGTTTTTCAAACTGTGTTTGAGTGGCGGTAATTTGTTTTTGCAGAGTGATAATTTGTTTAATCGAGGGTACGACAATACCAACAATAATCGCTAAAATGCCAATAGCAGATATACCGAGTAACACAATGGAGTGGAGCTTAAGTGACATGCCGCGCATACTATTTGAGAGTAAACGTAATCGTAAACGGAACATCCGTTTTTTGCAAAATAAGTTGATCGATAGGTACTGTGGCCTCGGCAATATATGGCGCTGAACGAAGACTGTTTTGGAGGGTGAGCAGGTCGTCTCGCAATGCCGCGACTCCTGACATGGTGCATTTTTTTGTAGCGCGATTCAGTGAAAGGTTTTGTATTTTTATACCGTCGGGAATCATGCTGAAAAATTCAGCCAGGAAAGGCTGCCATGGTTTATACGCGTTTTGGAACGATTTTATATTTTTTACTGATGCGTTTATTTGTTCGATCAGCATGATTTTTTCACGATTTCTTCGAGCGGTGCTTTCTACTCGTGAGAGGAGTGAGTCGACGTGTGATTCAAGAACCCAATATCCACCCAAACACGCGGTCCCGATAATTGAAAACACAATTAAACATATTTCTACCGTGCTTTTGGCAAACTGCAAATTGGCCAACTGTTTGAGATGTTTTCGTTTTTCTGGAGAAAGAAAATTGAGACGTGTAGGAAGCATATATTACACGAGATCACTCATAGAAAATGGATTGTCGGCCGCGCGTATGGCAAGGCCAATTGCTGTAGCGTAGGAATGCTTTAGGGGGGGAGCGGGATCCTTTTTAAGTCCAAGGTTTTTATGAACAATACCGGGTTTCGCGACAATGTTTAGCTTCAGCGACAGAATCGCGTCTAATTTTTTGAGCGCTGACGCGCCTCCGCACATGGTAATATGTGTTACAGTGTTTGGTTTTGGAAAGTGTGAGGCGTAGAACGCCAACCCCTTTTGAATTTCGAGAGCGAGTCGATCGGTAAGTTCGGCCATCACAGACCACGCATCGCCCTTTTGAAACTCTAGTCCATCCTCAATTTTTTTCTTTTCCGCTTCGTCGTGTGAAATGTGGAGCTTTTGGGCAATTGCTGTGGTCACGATTTCTCCCGAGTAGGGAAGCGAGATACTAAATTGGATGTGCCCGTGGTCGGCGATAATGAGACTTGAGCGCGTCGCGCCTAAATCAAGAATGACCCTTGCTTCATTTTCATATGACTTGCTCGCGGTAATCATTGCTCTAGCGGTGGCGAGCGCCTCTATTTCAAGAGCCATCACCCCAAGTCCGAGGCTCTCAAAGAGATAGGTATACATGTCTGAGATGCGTTTTGGCGCCGCTCCAATAAGAATGTCAGTGGTATTTTCTCCCATGGAATGTTCCGGCATGATTTGCCAATCAATGTAATATTCTTCAATATCAAATGGCAAATGTCTTTTGGCGGCATAGAGAATGTCTTCCTCAATAATTTCTTCTTCCTTTTTTTCAAGATGAATGAGTTTAATAAATCCTTGGGTATCCGGGATTGAGATTGCCACCCAGCGACTCTGGATGGGTTTATGACCTTTTCCACCGGCCAACAAATGCTGAAGATATTTTCGTACCTGCTCTGGCTGCTCAAGTTCGCCATTGACAATAAAGCCCGCAGGGAGCGATGTGCTGCGAATATTTGTTATTTCATACGAAGGTTTTTGGGCGTCTCGCGTGGTGTTTTTAAGCTGTACGACTTTGAGAGACAAGTCACCTATATCTATCGCAAATGCTCCGGGAAATGGAGAAGAAAACATAGTTAAAAATTTTGGGTGAGTGAGTAGATCGGCATGATGACGGCAATCGCGACGCCAGCTACAGCCACACCAAGGAGGAGGATAATAACCGGTTCAATAATTACGGTAAAATTTTTCATCGTTTTATCAACTTCGTCGCTGTAAAATTCAGAGAGTTCAGCAAGGAGACGATCAACTTCACCTGTACGTTCCCCCACCATCACCATTTCAGTTACCATAGGCGGAAAAAGATCTGGATATGACGCAAGAATTTCAGAAAAAGGTTTGCCTGATTTAATTTGATTTGCAGACTCCTTGAGCGCGCTTTGGTAAGTAAGATTGGAGCAGGTCTGCCCGGTGATTTCGACAGCATCGATAATGGGAATAGTACTCTTTAAAAGAGAGGATAAGCTTAAGGAAAAACGTGCAAGATTAATTTGTTTGATGACAGGACCGAAAATGGGAAGTTTGAGCGTTGATTTGTGAATAAGACGATGGAAGGCGGGAATTTTGCGAAGAGCCGTAATATATCCAACAACAAGTCCAATGGTAATGGCAATAACAAAGGTAAGGTAAAGCGGGTTACTGAGAAAGTTCACCGCAGAAATAAGAACCCGTGTAGCAAGTGGTAGTTCAGCATCGAACTCGTCAAAAATTTCAATCAGTTTCGGTAACACCACAGTCGACATGACAATACCTATAATACCCATGGCCGTTAAAATAACTGCCGGGTAAATAAGCGCGCTGCGTATACTTGAGCTTAGGGCGTGAGATTTTTTGAGCTGAATAACAATTTGCGATAGTGACTCATCAAGGCGTCCGGAAATTTCCCCAGAATGAACCATACTTATGGCCATCGCCGGAAACACCTTAGGGTACGACTCCATAACCTCACCAAGCTCACGGCCTTTTTCGACTTCACTTTTAATTTCCGCAACCACGCGTTTAAGTTTTGGATTTTCCATTTCTCTTTCCAAAATACCAAGTGCCTCAACCAAAGAAAGGCTAGCGTGAATCATGGTCCGTAGATGATCCAAGAAAAATATTTTTTGGATAAGGGTAATGCGTGAAAAGCGCTCGACAAAAAGATTCAGTTTAATAATGAATTGCGGTTGTGGTTTTTTTTCGGCCATACATTTAATCGCGAGTCACTCGAAGTACTTCTTCGATGGTGGTAATACCCTGTTTCGCTTTGACGAGTCCATCTTGAAGCATGGTAATCATGCCGTGCTCCGACGCGTATTTTTTTATGTCCTCAGCTGTGGCGCGACTGTTAATTAAATTGATCATGTCTTTTGTGATGTCGAGAACCTCATAGATACCCATACGTCCTTTATAACCCGACGATCCGCAACGACTGCATCCTTCTCCACGAAAAAAAGTCATGGTTTTGAGGTCAGATTCCTTTTTTTCAAGTTTAATTTGTTGACTCTCAAAGAGGTGTAAAATTTTTTTAACGTCAAAGGTGCGACTTAGTTCGTCGATTGCGGCAGCTTCGAGTGTAAAGGGCTTTTTGCAAAAGTCACAAATTTTTCGCACTAAACGTTGAGCCACGATGATGTTGGCGGTAAAGGCCACCAAAAACGGTGGAATATCCATGTCGAGAAGGCGAGGGATGGTGGTTGGTGCGTCATTGGTGTGGAGTGTTGAGAGTACGAGATGTCCGGTCATGGCCGCGTGAATGGCAATTTCAGCGGTTTCTTTATCGCGGATTTCTCCGACCATGATAACATCGGGGTCTTGGCGTAAAAAAGCCCGAAGACCAGCGGCAAAGGTGAAGCCGGCACGGGGGTTAATTTGACTTTGGTTGATTCCTTTTACATGGTATTCAATCGGATCTTCGATGGTACAAATGTTGACGTCTGGTTGATTTAAGATGCCCAGAAGCGAGTACAGAGTGGTCGTTTTACCGCTTCCGGTTGGGCCGGTGACTAAGATCATGCCATGAGGTTTTTCAATGGCACGTTCAACAAGCGCCCTTGGCTCAGGCAAAAAGCCGAGTTGGTCAAGCGTGAGCGGTTTTTGTCCTTCATGAAGCAAGCGCATGACAATTTTTTCTCCATCGTACACAGGGATGATAGACACACGAAATGATAAACGCTCATCTTGAACTTTGATTTTGAATCGGCCGTCTTGCGGCACCATGTGTTCGTCAATTTTGAGGTTAGAGAGGATTTTAATACGCGCGACAATACCGTTTTGAACAGTTTTGGGGAGGGTCATGACGCCGCGAAGTACACCATCCACTCGATATCGAACAACTACCTCTTTTTCTGTTGGCTCAATGTGAATATCACTCGCGTTTTCAAATACCGCGTGTTCTAATATGCTATTTACAATGTTAATAATCGGTAGTTCTTGGGCCGCCTTTTTAAGATCACCATCTTCTTTGCTTCCTGTAGAGTCTTTTAGTTCTTCAATGTTAAACGTGCTTTCTAGATCGGCATGATATCTGCGTAGCGCGTCTTTGATGTCCGTAGGTGTCGTGAGGAAAACTTTTGGTGTAAGCCCTGTTTTGCGCTGAATAAACTCGATCATTTGAATATCAAGCGGATCAAGCATGGCCAGAGAAATGTCGGTTGAATTTGCTTCAAAAGCCACAATATTGTGGGTTTGAGCAAGGGGGGCGGTAATGGTATTAAGAACGTCTTTTTTTATTTCTTTACCCTTGAGTGCGATAAAAGGAACCCCCATTTCCTCAGCCGCAGCCGTGTAGAGTTCATTTTCCTCAACGATACGTTCATCAAGAACAAATTGCTCAAAATCTTTTCCGCTAACCTCAGCCTTTTTTTGGTATTTAGCGAGGTCTGCTTCAGATAAAGAGAAGTGAGAGGTAAGGAGACGAGTAAGTGTTGTGACAGGCAACATATAAAAAGATGTATACAGTATAGCACAGTTTTCTTTTTTTGCCTCCTACGCTCGCTTGACAATGGTGTAGACTTTTGCTACAGTACGCCTCAATTACGACATGTGAGCGCTTAGTGGTCTATGCCCATAGTTGGTCGAACTCTGTGGCCCATAGCCCGTCATCATTAGTTATGAAACACTACGAAATTCTCGCAATTATTGCAGGAACCATCTCTGAAGATGAGATTCCGGCACGTATCGATGCGGTAAAAAACCTGATTGAAAAAACAGGTGGCACGCACATTACCCTTGAACATAAGGGTAAAAATCGCCTCGCCTACCCAATAAAACATATTCGTTACGGGTACTTCTTGTTGGGTCGTTTTGAGGCAAAACCAGAAGTTATCGAGGTGGTTCGAGGTAAAATAGGTCTTCTCGACAATATGCTTCGGGTGATCGTACGTACGTTTGATGCCCACAAACCCCCACACGAACAGATTGCGTTTGCCAATATGAGCATTGCGGCTTCTCGTGAAAGAGAAGATGGGGAAGAAGGCTCTTCTGTGCCAATGCCAGCACAGAGTGAAAAACCTCGTGCACCAAAAGCAGAGTCAAAAGAAAAGGCTGAGACTAAATCAAGCGATGTCAATATTGCTGATATTAGTAAAAAACTTGACGCGATTCTTGAAGAAGATATCGTTTCAGTATAATTCATCTAAATCACTCGTATGGATCTTAACCGAGCAACCATTATTGGGCGCCTTACCCGTGACCCAGAAATGCGTACAACCCCGAGTGGGCGTTCGGTCACGACCATTGCTTTGGCGACAAACCGGACCTGGACAGACCAGGCTGGTGTGAAGCAAGAAAAGGTTGAATACCATAACTGCGTACTTTGGGGAAAACTTGCTGAAATCGCCGGGCAATACTTGGCCAAAGGTCGTCGCGCGTATGTTGAGGGGCGTATTGAAACACGCGACTGGACTGACCAATCAGGTGTTAAAAAATACCGTACTGAAATTATTGTGGAAAACCTGATTATGCTCGATGGACCCCGTGCCGGTGCGGCAGGTGCATCGATGCCGGTGTCAACCAGTGGAGGGAGTACCCCACCACCAAAAGAAGAAGATACGAGTGAGATTCGTGTAGAAGATATTCCGTTTTAATGTATATGCCACAACAAAAAAAAGTGTTGCGTACAACACGTCCGTGTCACTACTGTGTCAATAAGGCAGAAGTGGTAGACTACAAAGATGTGTTTACGCTCCGTCGTTTCGTTTCGTCATTTTACAAAATTGCCCCTCGCCGTCGTAGCGGATTATGTGCTGGTCACCAGCGCAAAGTTGCTCGAGCCGTTAAGCAAGCTCGTATCGCCGGACTTATGGCGTTTGTGCCGAGATAACAAAAAATCCCCTAAGCGGGGATTTTTTTGTATATGGCAAAAAAGACGGCGCCGTGCGAACTGTGATATACTATCGGCACCTAAATGCCTGTCGTTATGCGTAAACAAGGGTTTACTCTTATTGAAATTGTCGTCTCTCTCGGTGTTTTTGCTCTTCTTACGGTTGGACTTTACACGACTATTCAGTACATTTTTAAATCCGTATATCAATCTCGGTTGCGGATTTTAGAAACAAGTATTTTAAATGAACAACTCGAAATTATTCGTAACCTTACCTTTTCAGATGTGGGTATCATTGCTGGAAGCCCACCAGGTGTACTTACAAGAACAGTGACAACGACAAGAAATGGTATCACGTTTACTATGACACGCACCATTCGCAATTATGATGATCCTGCGGATGGCACGATTGGTGGGTCGCCCAACGATACCGCCCCCGCAGATTATAAGTTTGTTGATGTTGACATAGAATGTACAGGTGCATGCACACAACTGCGTCCGCTTTCCCTTTCAACTATTGTAGGACCGAGGTACCTTGAGGGTGATCCGACGCATGGGGCACTTTTCATTCATGTTTTTGATGTTGAGGCGCGACCCGTGGCAGGAGCCAGCGTGCGCGTAGTAGCTACATCAACTAACCCAACTTTTGATTTTGTCGACACGACTGATGACGATGGCATGCTTCGTATCGTCGACCTACCTGAAGGTGTAAACGCATACCATATTACCGTTACAAAAGAAAATTATACGAGTGATGGTACAGTCATGCCAAGTGCCTCGGTTCCTAACCCAAATAAACCGCCTGCTACGGTGGTTGCGCAAGATCTTACAGAAATAAGTTTTACCATTGAACCGATTGCAACGATCAATGTGTCAACCATTAACGCGGCTTGTGGCGCGGTTGGTTCGATTCCTGTGACTGTAACAGGGTCAAAGCTAGCAGGCACCTCGCCGGATGTGCCGATTATTGCATCAAGCACTATCACAGGTGCAGGGACTGGAACGGGGATATTTACTCCTCTTGGGAGCGATATCTATGCTTTTTCTGTCACGGGTTATGATGTGCGGGGTACAATTCCTCAAACACCAGTAAACATTTTGGCCGGTGCCGCGCAACCCCTCTCCATTATGGTTGGACCTGTCACCACGAGGTCGCTTCTCGTAAATGTGCGAGACAGTGTCACCAAGCAACCACTTCCGAATGCGACAGTTGTTGTGACATCATCCCTTGGGTACAGCTCTACTCTAGTCACTGATGTGGGGTTTTTACGCCAAACAGACTGGTCAGATGGACCGGGACAAGAAACGTTTGTGACCGGAACACAGTATTTCACTGATGATAGTAATGTAGACACCTTGACACAATCAGGAAACGTGTTGTTGCGCCAAGTCGGTAGCGGCTACGCGAGTGATGGTATCCTCGAGTCATCGACATTTGATTTTGGGGCAAATGTGAATTATGGCAACATTGTCTGGGAGCCACTTGCACAGGTGGCTGATACCGGTACCACATCGCTGCGATTTCAAATTGCCACCTCAGCTTCGTCTTCCCCAGCGTCGTGGAGCTATCGTGGGCCTGACGGTAATGTGGATACGTACTATACGGTAAGTGATACCGTTATAGCACCCGTTCATGATGGCGAAGAATATATGCGGTACAGACTATTTCTCTCCACGGCTTCTTCTACGGTAACCCCAGTACTTTCTGATGTTGTGTTTACCTACACTAATAGTTGTTTACCACCCGGCCAGGCATACTTTTCGTCGCTTGCAGACATCGAACACGGTATTACCGTATCGCATAGTGGATATCAAACGTTTACCGTCTCAACAACACCTTCTCTGGGCGCCAAAATCACGATTGATCTTTTGTCGTTATGAAGAACCTGAAATACCGTAGTGGAT
This sequence comes from uncultured Gammaproteobacteria bacterium, assembly GCA_964646505.1. Lineage (GTDB taxonomy): Bacteria > Patescibacteriota > Patescibacteriia > Magasanikbacterales > UBA922 > CAZQXB01. The sequence continues at coordinate 35,861 of CAZYEQ010000001.1, read as the reverse complement.
TTACGCTTATTGAGGCCTTGTTTGCCATTGGTATTTTTTCTTTATTGGTGCTGTCCATGACATGGATTTTGGTGACAGGATTACGCGATCAGCGCATTGTGTGGGACCAACTATCGGGGCAAAATGAAGTGCGGCGGGTACTCCAAAACGTCGTTGACGATGTGCGTCGTGCCGAGCCGTCGAGTGCGGGTGCGTATGCAGTGGCAGCCGCCTCGTCAACCGAATTTCGATTTTATGCCAACATCAATGATGACGCGTATCGCGAACGAGTACGGTTTTGGGTTGCGAACGAAAATTTGTATAAGGGTATTATTCGGCCGACAGGCTCTCCGGCCACCTATAACAGCGCAAGCGAGACAGTCACTATTTTGGCCCACAATGTAAAAAATGAAACTCTTGGCATTCCTTTGTTCTCGTATTATGACGAAGCATACGCCGGTACACAGAGTGCCCTTACCGATCCTATAGTTACAACAGACATTCGATTGGTTCAAATTCGTTTGACGATTGATGTAAACCCCGACTCCTCACCGGTACCAATTAGCGCGGAAACATTTGTGCAAATTCGCAATCTCAAGCTCAATTAATATGTCTTTTTTTCTTCGGAAGGGCAAGAAAGATACACGAGGGGTAATTCTCATGTATCTCCTTGTGTTTGGGTCACTTCTTACGACCATGCTTGTAACTGGTGTGGCCAGCTACACCCTATTTGAGCACCGCGCGTCCGAACGTAAACACGATCGTGACCTCGCATTTCAAATCGCTGAGGCGGGTATTAATTATTATCGCTGGCACTTAGCACACTATCCTAATGATTTACAAAATGGAACAACAAGCACCGGCCCTTATATTTTGCCTTTTCGTGATAAAGATGGGAAAACAATAGGACACTATTCACTTAATATCTCACAGCCTCTTGTTGGTTCGACGATCGTAGAGGTGCGCTCAACGGGATATAGCGTGCGGTCTCCGAATACACAACGAACGCTTTCTGTACGACTCGGGTTTCCGGCTTTGGCGGATTATACTTTTTTGCAAAACGCAAACATGCGATTTAGTTCAACTACCGTGGTTCATGGTCCTGTTCATTCGAATGGGGGTATTCGGTTTGATGGTACGACTGATGCGATTATCACTTCTTCACGAGACACCTACGATCCTGGTGACGGTACAGGAGTGCACCCTGGAGTGTGGGGAGCAGGCGGGCCAACGAACTTTTTTTCCTACCCGGTACCGGCAAGTGACTTTAATGCAATTACCGTCGACTTAGCGAATTTACAAACGTCAGCGAGTAATGGCGGGGTGCGAATTTTGTCTTCGGGTCGTGAGGGATGGCATATCACTTTTCGTAGTGACGCGCGCTTTGAGCTCCGCCGTGTAAATAGTCGTATCACCTATGATGGTGTAGCGTATGACTACAATGGTCAAACGTACTTTGGTATATATAATATGCCTGGAAATGGAGCGTTGTTTGTTGAAGATAACGTGTGGGTTGACGGCATTGTTGATGGTCGGGTGACAATTGGCGCGTCAAATTTTCAAGGGGCAGCTGATCGCGATATTATTATTTCAGGAAACTTAATGTACGAAACACAGGCCGGTGACGACGTGCTCGGGCTTATTGCCGAGCGTGATATTGTGGTACCAAAAAATGTCCCAGATACCACGACGATTAACGCCGCGGCCATTGCCCAAAACGGACGCATTTTCCGACCTTACTATTCTGGTACAAATGCCGTTCGGACCAACTTGGTATTTTCGGGAGCCCAAATTGCTTTTAACGGAGGGGGATGGAAGTGGGTTAACGGAGCCGGAACGGTCGTGTCAGGGTTCGTAAATACCAACCATAGTTACGATGGAAATTTACGATTTTACCCTCCACCGGGTTTTCCAACATCAGGGGTGTACGAACTCTTAAGCTGGGAAGAGGATGAATAAAAACCCTGTTTCTTTTTGTCCACCGTCGTGATATACTGTGTGCGTATGCAAAAAGTCCGTAAGGGAGTTATTGTTGTCGCTGGTCTTGGAACTCGTTTTTTACCAGCGACCAAAGCTATGCCTAAGGAAATGCTGCCGGTTTTAGACAAACCGGTTCTTCAGTTTATCGTTGAAGAGATGGCCGCAAGCGGCATTACAGAAATTATGTTTGTGACCAGTTCACAAAAACGCGCTATTGAAGATCATTTTGATCGCGACCGAGCGTTTGAAGAATATGTGGAAAAAAAAGGAAAAGGCGCGCTCCTTAAGCCTCTCGTAGAGTTAAGTCAAAAAGTTCGGTTTTTTTACACGCGTCAATCAGAACCTTTAGGCAATGGACACGCCTTGTTATGCGCGAAAGAATTTGTTGGGAATGAACCGTTTGCGTTTTCAGATGGAGACAGCATTATTGACGCAAAAACACCAGTAACGGCTCAATTGTTACGTGCATTCCGTAAAGAAAATGCACCTGTCATTGGTGTACAGCGTTTATCCGATAAAAAACAAATGACCCTGTACGGTAATATTTATGGAAAAAAAATAGGTACCAAAAAAACCTACCGCGTGAGTGATGTGAAGGAAAAACCACCTGAAAAAGACGTGTCGCCGGAGGGGTTAATTGTTGGAGGTATGCGTTATATCTTAACCAAAGATATTTGGCCCTACCTTGAGGCGGTAAAGGTGAGTCACGGGGGGGAAATTTGGTTGACTGATGCGGTACACGCGCTTGCAAAAAAGAAAAAATTATTAGCGTACGAATACGAAGGGCAGTATTTTGACACAGGAAATAAACTGGCACTTCTTAAGACCGCGATCCATTTTGCAATGAAGGATACTGATATGAGGGAAACCATTACTCAGTTTGTTGCACAGTATGAATAAGAATATTTTTTTTGCTACCCTCATACTTTGTTCATTCGCGGCCACGATAGTGCCATCTGATGTGGCACTTGCCCAGGCCGGTCGAGTGGACACATCGACTATTCCGCCGGCTGGATCTTCTTCTGTGTCTCCGGCAGGAACTGCTACGGTCGCGCCCACAAATAATGCAAATGATGGACCAGAAACGGTCGCAACTGACACTTCAGACGCTGATGTTGTGACTCAAAAATGTAAGACAGAATACAGTCAGGCAACATATCAAGTATGTGATGCTCGCCCCCAGAATCCAGGGTCGTGGGCAAATAAAGAGGAATGCAAAGCCGCACTCATTAAAGCATGTATTGATTCAGAGAATGTGGCTTCTGCCGAAAAGAAAAAAGCAACTCGTGGTCCATATGTCCCAAGTCAGGTTGGCGGGTTAAATAAGTTTGGGTTTAGTAATGTAACCATTGGTATTGCCCGACTGGCCAAAGCGATTATTGGGGTAATTGGATCCATTGCCTTGGCTATGTTTGTGTATGGGGGGTTTGTGTGGATGACTTCACGGGGGAACAGCGAACAGGTCTCAAAGGCCATTAAAACCATGGTATGGTCGGCGCTCGGTATCGTTGTTATTCTCACCAGCTACGCAATTGTCGATTTTCTTTTCAGTATATTTGGGTAATGTATGTTAAAACGTTTTATTTCTCTTTTTCTTGTCAGCCTTTTTTTGCTTACCAGTGGTTTGGGCTGCAAGGGGCTTAGTCAAGAGGAAACGCAAGCGATTCGACCAGTTCGTATTCAGTATTGGACCGTATTTAATAATGTCGATGAGCTACGCCGCATAGCAGATGAATATAAAAAAATTCGTCCTTACGTCACCGTCGATATTCGCCGTTTGCGATTTGACGAGTTTGAGGGTGTGCTTTTAAATGCGCTTGCAGAAGACGCAGGGCCTGATATTGTATCTGTGCAAAATACCGCGCTTCGTGGAAAAATGTCCCGTCTCACACCAATGCCCGCGAGCATTTCCATGGCTAATGTGCAGGTGGTTGGTAAGTACGCACAGGAGACACAGGTGACTGTCGAACAGGTGCCACTTCCGACTCAAAGTTATATGCAAAACGCCTATGTGCAAACCGTATCAGATGATGTTGTTGTTGATGGAAAAATATATGGCCTTCCTCTAGCGCTTGACACTTTGGCTCTTTATTATAATAAAGATCTTCTTGACGCGGCCGGTGTACCACTGCCACCAAAAACCTGGCCTGAACTTTTTGAGGCAGTGAAAAAAGCCACAAAATTTGATGCTGACGGAAATATTGTTCAGTCCGGTATTGCCATGGGGACGGGTGCAAATATTGATAATGCGTATGACATTCTCTCTTTTCTCATGTACCAAACAAATGTACCAATTGCATCTGGTCGTCAAATTACATTTGCCGAAGGCTTGCAAAATCGAGCATTAGAAAATCACCCAGCCATGCAAGTCCTTCGTTTTTATACTGATTTCGCGAGAGACAGTAAAGAGATTTATAGTTGGAATGCTGCATTACCAAACGCGTTGGAATCATTTGTGCAGGGAAAAACAGTTTTTTATCTTGGATACGCATACGATGCTCCTCGTATCCGTGCTCGCGCGCCACAAATGAATCTTGAGGTCACAACAGCACCACAACTACCAGACACACTTCCGGTTAATGTGGCTAATTATTGGGTTGAGACCGTCCTCAAGAAGTCAAAGCACCAAAATGAAGCTTGGGATTTTATCCGTTTTATGACATTGCCACAAAATGTGGCAACGTATACAGCTACCACCAATCAACCAAGCCCCCTTCGTACGCAGGTGACCGCGCAATTAAACAATCCACTGCTCGCACCGTTTGCGAGCCAAGTGCTTGTGGCTAAAAACTGGTATAAAGGAAGTAATATCGATGTGGTGCGAAAAGCCTTTGCGGCTATGGCCGATCAATCGCTAGCACCGCTTCAAGATGATGAACAGCAGGCGGTTCGTGACGCGAATGCTTTGGTTCGAGCGGCTCAGGTGACTCAACAAACTTACTAGTATGACTCGGTTTTTTATTAAAACAGTATTGATTGCCATAACCGTTATGGCACTTGTCACCCCATTTCGCAGTGTGCACGCGGCCGGAGAAGACTGTTGTGTGCGTGTTGAAGTGGATAAAGAGACAAAGGAAACGGGCTGTCGTATATCAAATTACTGCAATACAACTCCTAGGAGACAGACTGTTGACATAAGCGGTTCGGATTATTTTAATTATCGAAAAGTGGACTGTTTTACACTAAGCAACGCCGGAGTAGCGGCCACCCCGATACTTATTCCTTTGGGGGCGCAGTCATATGCGGCCATTGCATCACTTTTTCCAAGTTCATATACATGCAAGGCAGAGGTAGTTTCTTATGAACGTCCCACTTCGTGCGTCGGCTCATCTCTGTGCATTCAGGAGTTAAACAGAAGCAATGGTTGTGTCGGACTCTCTGTGACCACATGTATTACTCGTCCCGGATGTTTTTTGCTCGCTCAAACCTGTTACGGTCGTGACGATTTAAGTGTGTGCCAAAAAATTACTAGCCCGGGCCTTTGTGGGCCCGCATCAGATGGCAGTGTGGCAGGGAGTAGGGTATGCAGGTGGCTCGCTGATCAAAGTGGAGGACGATGTGTTCAGGCAGCTGAAGCCGCCGCCGCGCAGCGTGTGGTTGGTACGGAAAGTGACATATTGCCAGATTGTGCTATTCAGGGAACATGTCGAAGTATCAAGGATTTAGAAAATCTTGCCTTTAAGATCGTCAACCTTCTTTTTACCATTATCGGTTCTGTCTCGTTTGCCTTTTTTGTCTATGGTGGTGTGGTTATGATTGTGTCATTTGGAAATAGTGATCGATTTGCAACAGGCAGGTCAATTTTTATCGCCGCGATTATTGGTATATTTATTTCTTTTGGTGCCTATTTGCTGATTGGGTACGTCTATGCGCTTCTTGGTGTACCTTCTGTATTTCGTGGAGGTATTAATGCAACGTTTTAGTTAAAGCCGTATGAAACGCATACTATATATACAAATTATCTTGCTCGTAGGATTAGTATTTTTCCCTTTTTACGGGGTAAACGCCGCGGTGTGTACATACACGATTACCGCACGTCAACCGTCAACTGGTGCTTCGTCAGGTTCTCAGTCAACTCGACTCGGCTGCACCCCGCTTACCGTAAATACAACCGCCGAAACGAGTGTCAAAGAAGAGCAGTGTCAAAAATTGTGCCAAGAACATGAGGGCGTTGACCGATGGGCAGAGTGTACACTTGATGAGCCAGCGCAAGAGTGTCCCGCGAGTGGCTATGAGATTAATTACATTAAACCATCATCAAAGCTCATTGTTATTCCTTTGCAAAATCCGCTCGGCACCGACACTGACGCTGCTATTACCAAAATTCTTCCAGGACTATTAGGGCGGTTGATCGCTAATGCACTTGGGATTATCGGGGCGATAACATTACTTGTGTTTATTTACGGTGGGTTTTTATGGCTCACCTCGGCTGGAAATGAAGATCGGGTAGCGAAGGGAACGCATACTATGGCCTACGCTGCTATCGGAATCTGTATTATTTTTTCAAGTTATGCTATACTTTCTATAGTCTTCAAAGCCATCAGTTCCGGCTAAGTGGTGAGGAGAAAAAGGAGCATCATGTCGAACTTTATGTTATTTCTTATGGTAACTACAACGCGAAAGGGGGTGAGTACATGAATTACGCATTGTCTAATGTTTCAAAGTACAAATTTGTGCTTGGAACAATCGCAGTACTCGCTTTCTCAGTGGTAGCACTTCCAGCTTTTGCAACTACCGATGATCCATTGGGAGTACGAAGTTTTAATGAAGCTTCAAATTTAGGAGCTCAACCTCTAGAACAAACCATTGGTGGTATCATCAATGTCGGTTTAAGCCTTCTTGGTATCGTAGCAGTCGTTATCATCCTTATGGGTGGTGCGAAATGGATGACCGCAGGCGGTAGTGAAGATAAAATCGAAGAAGCCCGTGGTTTGATCGTTTCAGGTATTATCGGTCTCGCAATTATTATGAGCGCTTGGGCAATCGCCCGCTTTGTCTTGACTCGTTTAGCTGCGCAAACAGGAGTTACTGGCGGAGCATACAGTGACTTGCAGTAATCTTGTATTTTGTCAAAAGGGGTGGGTCTCCACCCCTTTGGGACAAAGATACCGTGGTTCATTTGTGTGTGCCATTTTTTATACACACAAGGTAATCACCTATATGCCCAGTCATCATACTAAAACATCAGTGAAACGGATTTTGCTCACCGCTCTTTTTCTCGTTTCTTTTTTTTGTTTCACAGCAGAAGGTGTATATGCTCAAGGTGATATTGTTGGTGTTGGCTATCTTGGCTCATCAGGGCTCCCAAGCACTTCTCCTGTTGTGATCGTCGCTCGTATCATCGACGTTATTCTTGGTCTCCTTGGTATTGTTACAACAATACTTGTGTTTTACGCAGGCTTCTTGTGGCTCACCTCGGCTGGAAATGAAGATAAAATAGACAAGGCAAAACAAACGCTTTCGGCAGCCGTGCTCGGCCTTGTGATTGTGATGACCTCGTATGCCATCAGTCGCTTTGCGCTTTCCGCTGTATACCGAAGTTCTACCGGTCGAAATTACCCAACTAGTTTGATTCAATTTCGTTAACCGATTATGGCGCGACTGATAAAAACTCTCGCCACGTTTTCTCTGGGTATACTTGCTGTGCTCAGCTTTTTTTTGTTTGCACCAAAGGTCTTGGCGCAAGAGAATAAGGCGGTGGAGCTTTTGCGCGGTGGGGCCTCGAAGTTCGCGGGTGGCGCAGGGCTACAAATTGATGGGTCAACTCCGGAAAGAACAGTATTTCTTCCTACGCTTATCGGAAAAGTGATTGGTAATGTTTTATCGCTCCTTGGGATTATCTTTTTTCTTCTCACGCTTTATGCTGGGATCTTGTGGATGTTTGACCGAGGAAATGAAGCAAAAGCCGCGCAATCCGTTGAGATTTTAAAAGGTGCTATTGCTGGGCTCATTGTGATTTTAGCATCATACGCACTCACTAATCTTGTGTTTGATGCGCTTAGTGTACGTAAGGGTGATAGTACTGCCTCTCCTGATTCAACGACAAGTTTAGAAGCACCACCTCCCGGATACTTTCAATCGTGCACGGTCAACGCGGACTGCCCACGTGGGCAGGTGTGTTACTTAAATAACTGCACGTAATATGAAGTTACGTATGAAAAAAACGATGATATTTGTCGCTTTTTTAAGCCTCAGCGCTTTCTTAGCGTTTCAGCCGGTGTTTTCACAAGGCGACCTCACATATGGCTTAAATGCTACTGCCGGTGCCGCTAAGTTAAACCAAGGACTCGGGCAGTCAAATGACATTCAATCATTTATCGGAACAATTATTGGAACCGCGCTCTCATTTGTTGGAATTATTTTTTTTATTCTCATGCTTTACGGTGGGTTTTTGTGGATGACCGCGCGCGGTAATGAGGATCAAACAAGTCGTGCCATAGGTACAATTACGGCAGGCGCTATTGGTATGGTCATCATTATGGCATCATACACCATTACCAGTTTCTTGTTCACAAGTTTGGCGCTCCAGGATCCTTCTCGTCCGCCTGCGGCAACTATGCCCGCAATGCCACCTGTGCCTGGTGCAGGTGGGGGTACTGCTTCGGGTGGGGTGAGATGTTGTGTATATCGAGATCGAGGGAATAGTAACGTTAATGCTGGAAGATGGGTGGCAGAAGCAAGCGCTTCTCAGGATTGTCAGGCAATATGTGATTCAAGTAACGGTCTTTTGTGGGGTTGCGCAGACATCAGTATACCAAACCAGTCAGGCGCAGTAGGTGGTGTTTGCCGGTAATGGTATGAAAAAATATCTCTACAATATTCTTTTTCTCTCACTCTCTCTACTCCCTACCTTTTTTGCGGGTCCACTGCTTGCGCAGACTGAGAATAGAAATTTTATCAACAACCCCCGTCTTTTTTTGGATGAGACGCAAAAACCTACCGGACTTTCTTCAAACAAAGACGCAGTACTTGTTGCTATCCAAGTTATTCAAGTGGGTTTAGGTTTGGTCGGCTTTATCTTTTTTTGTCTCATGGTGTATGCCGGATTTATGTGGATGCTTGATCGAGGGAACGAGGATCGGGCGGTAACCGCCAAAGCAACTTTTACAGCTGCTGTCTCAGGTGTTATAGTAATAGTGGCAGCGTACGCTGTTTCGCTCTTTATTACTAATTTTGTATCAGGCCGTTAATGTGATTTTATGAAGAAGATTTCCTATGTGTATGTAATAACTCTGTTGGCTTTGGCGCACGCGGGAACAGCGTACGCACAAGATAGTTTGCAGACATCAGGTACGCGGTTGCAGGGTTTGGGTACGCGTGCTGGTTTTTCTCAAGCAGATTTGCCTACGGTTACAGGTAATGTCATCGGAACCGCCCTTACCCTCGTGGGTATCATCTTTCTTATTCTCATGGTATACGCGGGATATTTATGGATGACCGCTCGAGGCGATGAGGGGCAGGTAGAAAAAGCACTTGGTATCGTGAAAACGTGTATTATTGGACTTGTGGTCGTGATGTCGGCCTACGCGATAACCTTCCTTGTGCTCAATCGTTTTGGTACCCAATAATATGCTTCATTCTTTTGTAAAGAAAATAATGCTCGCTGCGGTACTCGGATCTTTTTGGATTGTGCCAACCGCTTTTGCGCAAAATCTGGGGCTTGATTTAGCGGGTCGGGCCGCGGGAAGCGCTGGTTACGCGCAGGTTACAGAAACGAGTTTTTCAGAAACACTTGGGACGCTAGTAAAAGGAGCACTTTCATTTGTCGGGGTTATCTTTCTTATCCTCATGATTTACGCGGGGTATTTATGGATGACCGCTCGAGGCGATGAGGGGCAGGTTGATCGAGCGACTGACATTATTCGCACGGCTATTATTGGATTTATCATCACTATGGGGGCGTACAGTATCACAGCATTTGTAGTGCCCCTTATTCTTGCGCGCACAACCGGGTAATATGGTGTTTTTTTCTATCAAAAAAATAACCGTAGCTTCTAGTCTTATTTTTTTGATGTTAGCGGTACCAACGATTGCGCGTGCGCAATCTCTTTCCGAAAGAATTATGGCGCAGGTGAATGGTGGGGCAAGAAGTGCGAGTTATAGTGTGGAAGTCGGAAGCCCACAAGTGTACGCGACAGAAGCAATTCAGTTATTCCTCGGCCTTCTCGCAACAATTTTTTTTATCCTTATTCTCATGAGTGGCTTTTGGCTTATTACCGCTCGGGGTGAAGATGAAAAATACGAAAAAGCCATGTATACGATAAAGCGTGCTGTTATTGGATTTTTTATTGTTATTGCTTCATACGCTATTGTGAACGTCGTCTCAAGTACAATTATTAAAAGCACACTTCCTCAAACAAGTGTTATTCATTGTTTGCCAAGATACAACGGAGTTCTTGATACCAATGCATGTGCGCGGTATACCGATGAACAAAGTTGTGTAAACGCAGAAGTGTTGGATAGTAGAGGAGAGTGCTATTGGCTACCGTAATATCGTTACGCTATGAAAAAAAAATTATTCCTTTTATATACAGCGAGCCTGTGTTTGTTCGGTTTTTTTTATGCCAGTGCTCACGTTCTGGCGCAGAATCCTGCCACCGCCCATATTGATAATCAAACCGCTGCCTTTCTTGGGTCAAGGGGGGTTGGGGTGGGTACACAGGTGTTTGAAGCACGCTCAGTTGTGGCGAATATCGTTCAAGGGGCCCTCGGTATTATTGGCACTCTTTTCGTGGCGTATGCTTTTTATGGTGGCATGATGATTTTAACTGCTGCCGGAGACGAAGATAAGGTGGATACAGGAAAAAGTACTTTGCGTACAGCAACTATTGGTATTATCGTCGTATTGTCAGCGCTGGGTATCACAACATTTATTTCAACAATTGTACTCAATAGTACAGGAGCTACTGAGCCTGAGCAGGGGTTTAGCATTGATCAAAATTACGCAATGCCTATTCCTCCTCCCGACCCCACCCGCGGCCAACTCTTCCCTTAATGGGAATGCTCAGAGGAAAGTACTGATTCAATAATACGTTTGGCTCCATTCTGTAATGGATTCTTTTTTTCTTTTTCATATCCCCAACCAAGCGTATCTTTTTTTTCAGACAAGTAGTACATAAGATCCGAAAGAGATCGTGCCACCACACCATACCCCATTTCGAGAATAAACTCTGTGTTTTTTTCTTCTTGTCCAGGAATCGGTTGAATAGCGATAAGCGGTTTTTTGAGCACAATGCATTCGGTAGTGGTAAGCCCTCCGGGTTTTGAGATGATGACCTGAGCCATTCTCATGTATATTTCAATTTCATTGGTCCACCCAATGCTTTCGTACCTGATATGCTCTGGGGGCGTAAGGCTACGTAATTCGTGTTCTAACTCTTTGTTTTTTCCAGCAATCGCAATAATAGTAGCCTTGTAGGGTAATCGAAAAAGAGATTGTACTGCCCGTGTAGGGTTAATTAAACCCTCGCCCCCGCTTAAAAAAAGAAATAGCGGGTCACTCTCACTATACCCCTCTTTTCTTTTGAGTTCTTTTGTCGAATATGGGGCAAAGAATTTTTTATCAATGGGAATACCAGAAAGTGATACATGTGTTTCAGGTACACCGGCCTCAATAAGTTTTAATTTCATTTTTTTTGTCGCTACAAAGTAGTGGTCGATATGGGGGGAAATAATAAAAGAATGCGTGTCATAGTCGGTCACCACAAGATGAACCGGTGTTTCAATGTGAAGTTCGGTTCGATGCATGCCAATAATTTTTGCCGGGAGGAGGTGTGTGCTAATAATATCGGTCGGAGCAATATCTTTTATTTTTTGTAAAAATCGCGAGACATTCATGTCTGCTAGTTTTTCTGAAAGTTTTGCAATTCTCGAATTGCTTGATAGGGCATTCGTGCCCTCATATAAGAGGCCCCACATGCTGGGCGCCTGCTTTAATAAAATAGAATATGTTCGTACTATGGCTGCTTTATACGGACCTGGGACATAGTCCATCATGTCGATGTGTTCGGCCTCAATGCCCTGATCTCTACACTCTTGTACAAGCGCCTCAGCAGCACGCACATGGCCTGAACCAGCAGAAACCGACACGCATAGAATTTTTTTTGGCTTATGTATCATATATTTATGCCATTGTAGCACAAGTAGCATAAAGAAAAAACACCGCAAAACGGTGTTTTTTCTCGTTTTCCCTCCACTGGGGTGACCAACGGGGATTGAACCCGTACTAGGAGAGCCACAATCTCCTGTGCTACCACTACACCATGGCCACCCCGCTAGAGGGAAAATGCGCCACTAGCATATCGTTTTTTTTGTCTTTTGTCAATCGTTTCGGGCTATTCCTGTTTCCCTATACGTTCAAAAGCACGAAGGATCTCAAGTGGTACCGCAAAAATGATGGTATTTGACTGGTCAGAGCTCACATATGTTTCTACAAGAGTATGTGACTTGTGTCCCTGCTAAGAATCGAACTTAGATCTAGAGCTTAGAAGGCTCTCGTTCTATCCATTGAACTACAAGGACCTATATAATTTTTGCTTAAATTATCACAAAAAATCTCTTTCGTCAATCGTCTGACCGTTTCTTTCCATGAAATTTTTTATGAATGTTTCGTAACTCTTTATCAGTAATATGGGTATAAATTTGCGTGGTAAGAATTGACGAATGGCCAAGCATGCTTTGGACACTGCGTATATCAGCCCCGTTTTGGAGCAAATCCGTGGCGTAGGAGTGGCGCAAGGTGTGTGGTGTCACCCGTTTTGTAATTCCAGCCGCTTTGGCATAGGTTTGCACGAGTCGTTCAATTGAGCGAGGCGTAAGGGGCGCATCTTCTTTTTCAATTTTTTTCCCTTTCACAATGACGGTGTGCTTTCGACGCCCATCAAGAGAAACAAACATATACGGGTTAGGGTCCATGCGCCGCGCCAGGTATTGTTTTAACCAGTAGCGAGCTTGGTCAGACAAAAAAACAACCCGAGTTTTTCCGCCCTTACCGGTCACTGTACACTCTTCTTTATTTAAATTAATTTGTTCGCGTTTCAAATTGGCGAGTTCAGATACACGTAGTCCGGTCGAAAAAAACAATTCAAGCATGGCCTTGTCGCGAAACGCGATGCGCTCACCATCAGCTACTTTACTCGGGTCTGATGGCGGGTTGGCATGAGCTTTGTACGTATGTACCGTAAACGGAGCTTCGAGAATGCGGTGTAAATCTGTGCCTTCGAGAAACGACACCTCGCGATCGGGCATTTTCATGAGTTCAATTTTGTCAGGCGATAAACTTTTAATATCACGTTTTGCTAAATATTTTAAAAACGTGCGCAAGGCAATTAAATGGTAGTTTTGCGTGTTTTTTTTGAGGGGTTCGCCGTGCACATCGACCAAGCGATTGAGCCACAAGCGGTACTGCCGTACTTTTTCGGCTGTAATCGCGGTGGGTGAGGCATTGCCGAGCCACTCGATAAAGCGTTTTAAATAAAAATCATAATTACGCAACGTTTTGTCGCTGCGGTTGCGTTCAATTTCTAAATATTCTAAAAATTGTGTGCGATATGTGTCTAATTGCATATAAAATATTGTACGACATACTTGACAAATGGTCAAAAATGTGCTATATTATATTCATAATGATCAAAAAATAAAGAAAAAAATATTAGGTTCGCAAACAAACAGCATTCGGCTTTTCACTCATGTCTTCTTTGAAGAAAAAGAAGACAAGGTAAAACAGCGGAGCGCGCCTTATTCAAACAAACATAAACACACAAACATATGCAAGGCAAAAAAATGTCAGGTTCTTTTTCATGGTCAAAAGAAGAAGCGAGCGCCTCACTCGTGTATTATTACGTAGGGTTTGGTGTCGCGTTACTTGTAACAGTGTTTTTTGCCCTCCCTCGTATCGCAACCGGTTCCTAAGCCGGTTTTTGTTGTGCCAAATTTTTCTTTAATATAACCTATCTGCCTATGGTGTACACCCCAAAATGACATAAATAAAAAAAGTATACAAAGGAGGAAATTGTTCTTTTAAAAAATAGGGTAAAAATGAAAGATCGCGTAGGATAGTATAAAGTCATCTTCAATTCTTTTCTTCGTGAAGGTGGCGTACGCGGTTAGGTTCACCTTCGTCACATTTATTTATTATTCATTAACACACACATACATATGGAAAAATATATTGGTACTCTTCCTGTAAACGATAACATGTTCATGGCCTTAACAGCTCTCTTCGTTTCACTTGGGGCATTCTGTTCGGTCTTGTAAGATACATTTTTTTAGATAAAAAGCGACCTACCGGTCGCTTTTCTTGTTGTATAAAACAATAGGGTGTATACTCGTTTTATCTATATTAATGTCATTTTTTATGATGAAACATGTTGTGACCATGTCACTTATGCTCGGTGCCCTGCTGAGCGCGCCTGTATTCGCGCAAACGGTAGAGGTAACGAGTGATACTGGCGTTACGGTGGCCACTGAAGTGGTTACGGAGCCTGTTCAGGTCGAGGGAACCGCGGTGACAGACGAAACAGTTGTTGTGTCAGCCGATACATCTACCGTAAACGAAGACACTGTCGCACCCGCTGAAACAGCATCAGCCAATACGCAGGTCAACCAAAAACCACCAAACAGGTTCGGGCTATTTCTTTTTGGTCTTCGTGAACGTCTTTCGCTTCTCACTACGATTGACCCTGTAAAGAAGGCAGAAAAAGAAGCCGTATTTGCTGAACAGAGAATTGCAATTGCGGAAAAAATATTAGCGTCGAGCGCAAATGACAGTGTTAAAGCACGCGCTGCGGCGTTGATTGACCGCGCGCAAACATTACTTGGTAATGCTGAAAAAAGGGAAGACGCACTCAAGAGCGCGCCCGGAGTACGTGCGGCCGCGGCGCTACGCAATATCGCGGACAGTCAGGTTCGCTTGGGCGTGGTCCTCGACAGAATCGAAGCGAAGCTTCCTGAGAGCGCAAAAGAGTCGTTCGAAGCTCGTCGCGCAATGATTGAAGAAAAGAGTCAAGGTATCATGCGTGCGATTCAAAATCCAAATATGCCTGAAGCTGTAAAAGAGCACTTAAAGACAGTTGAGGAGCGTGTGAAAGCTCAAGCTGGGGCAACCAAAGAGTTCCGTGACGAACGCCGTGATTTACTGGAAAAAGTACAAAATGGTGACGAAGCAGCAAAGGCGGAATTGCAAGATTTGCAACATGAGAGAAAAGCGACTCTTGAGGGCTTAAGAGAAGAATACAAAGACGCGAAAGAGAGTTTGAAGGAAGCAGCAAAAAATGGTAACACGACGGCCAATCGTACCCTTCAAATGATCGATCGAGCTCAAGGGAAAATGATGGAAAAAAAGATGGAAGATCGGGTAGAGGATCGTATGGAAAAACGTATGGAAAAACCGCCAGAAGGACGCCCAGCTGAATCAGTAAACGCACGTCCTGAAGAGAGAAAAGAATCAAATATATTACCAGTACGTGCCTTACAGCGCGCCCGCGAGCTTGAACGCAAGGTGGATGCGCGAAACGCAGCTGCTCAGGTAGAGCTTGATGGAAACGCGCGTATCGTTCAATAGAATATATAAAGCAACCCGAAAGGGTTGCTTTTTCGTACGTTTTTTTCTACAATGAGACGATTATGAAAAAGCCCCCTGATATTCGTCTTCTTTTGCCAGATATTCGATCGTGCCACAATGTTGGTGCGATGTTTCGTTCGGCCGATGCCTGTGGCGTACAACCGCTGTATTTGGCGGGGTATACGGCTACGCCACCCAAGCCTCAAATCGATAAGGTGTCATTAGGCGCAGAAAAAACTGTCCCATGGGAAAAGATAGTATCTGCCAGTGATTTTGTGCGTAGCGAGAAAAATAAAGGGGTATACGTGGTGTCACTCGAAAAAACAGATGTAAGTGAGAGCGTGTTCACTGCCGAAATAAAGACACCACTCCTTCTTATTGTGGGAAATGAAGTCGACGGTGTTGGTGATGAACTTCGTTCTCTTTCTGATAGCGTGGTGCACATTCCTATGTATGGTCGCAAAGAAAGCTTGAATGTGAGCGTGGCCGCGGGTATCGCGATGGCCGTGTTACGAGAGCGACTTCAGTAAATATAAAAAGAGTGCTATACTTTTTTCATATGGAAAGTGTAGCTATTCAACACACGGTAGATATTCTAGAATTATTATATCAACGCATGCCTCCCTTGGTGCCTGCTTCGGTTATTGCCGATATGGCCGCGGCCATACATGAGGTAAAGGGGAATCAGCATGTATCGCTTAAGGAGGTAGAAGCGGTTGCGCTTTCTTTTGGAAAAAAACTTTGGCCGTATCGTAAGGCATTTTACGAGTTTACCCTCCAATACGAGGGAGAAATGGGGGAAATGTATTTGCTCGGCAAGCTTACGTCGACCATGAAAAAACGTTACCAAGAATTTTTAGCATACGGCGGAAGTTTTCGTGAACTGTGTATCGGAAAACCCGCTTTATTTTTTTCTAGTGAAGAGAGAGGTGTACTTTGTAGTGTACTTCCACAAGTGCTCCAAGATGTACGCGCATTCGCAATGCAGGCTGTAGTGAGCACAGAAAAACCACGATACCGCGCTCGTGTACAAGAGTTTGCCACCATTTTACTTGATATTGAACGTCGATTGGAAAGTTTGCGAGCCACTGCTGACGCGGAACAAGAGCATCCGGAACTTGCAACAGAAATTCGCGCGCAAATTTATTCATTTGAGTCAGGACTTTGTCTTTTAGAGCAGGAAACCAGGTACGAAGCCGTGTGTTTGGCCGAAGAGCATTTTGTGGGTCGAAAGAAAGAAAAAGTCATCCACCGTCGCCACCGGTCGTAATATGTACGGTGCGCAACATTTTCCCTAGAAACGGGAAATTTTTTGTATTACAAACGTTACAATATCCTCGGCGATATTTTTTTGCAGAGCGGTTGATATGCCCTCGATACCTGGGTTACTGTTTACTTCAAGAATACATGACCCCTCTTTGGTGCGAACGAGGTCTACGCCCGCAATATCAAGTCCAAGAGCGTGTGTAGCGCGAAGGGCCAGAGCTTCTTCTTGTGGTGTGAGCCGTACTGCCTCTGCTGTCCCACCGAGTTTGATATTGGAACGAAATTCGCCACGTTTCCCGGCTTTACGTTCCATGGCACCGATTACACGGTTGCCAACCACAAATATACGAATATCTCGCCCTTTACTGTCTTTGAGGTAAGACTGTACCAGAAGGGGCGCAGAATATTCGCTTTTCACCATCATTTCAATAGCTGAACGAAGTCCTCGTTTACTTTCAATAATAGATACACCCGCGCCGTGAGACCCCGAGGCAGATTTGATAACAACAGGGAACGGTCCGATGTTTTGTATGATTGTTTCAAGGTGCTCACTTGATCGCACCGCGACAGTGTTTGGTATAGGTATCCCGTGTTCGGCAAGAGTTTGCAGCATGCGAACCTTGTTTTTGGTACACGCTACCGCGGAAGCAGTGTTGACAAGGGGGATACCGAGAAGTTCAAATTGGCGAATGGTAGCGCTGAAATATTCTGGGTCAGTATCAAGAAAATTAGGGCGCACGATAAGAACAGTGATAGGCGGAAGTGGTGTGCCGTTGTGGTGCATGCCAAGCGGATGTCCAAAGTGGAGCTCGCAGTTGCGCGCGTACACGATGTCGAGGGAGTGCCCCAGTGTTTTTGCCGCGCTTTGAAACATCTCAAGCTCGCGACTGGTCACTTGGCTTGGATGGTTGGCGTTACTGAAGGTGAGGAGGTGGATGACCATAGTACTCGGGCTACTTGTTCGTGTGTAAAAGGTTTGTGTAGGTAGCATGGTCCCAAATGTCTACGTGTACATCATGTAACAAAAAGAGGGGTTTATATTTTTCTTTCGCTTCTTCAGGCGTAAGTTTGGTGATGAGGATAGCTTTGGTGATAGGTGTGCCTGGCGTGTCGCCAAGCCAAACAAGCATGTCTTCCCCGCTTACATATTGTACTTTGTCAGAAAAAGTAACTTTTTCTTGTTTCGCAACATAGGGTTTGACACCCGACCGCATTTTAAAAAGCCCAAGACCAATATTTGAGTAAAAGCCATACGGGTTACGGTCTCTGCCGTGTGAAATATGCGTTATTTTTTTTTCAAACGCTATTCGGTAAAAGAGATACGTAAATACGTAGGCAATACTTTCGGGAAATCGTTTTCGTTCTGGCAGTTCATGGGGGAGCACCTTGTAGTTTGTGGTGATAAAATTGGTCTCTCTATTTTCTGACACAATGATACCACCAATAAGATTTTTTTTAATATTGTAAAAAGATAAAATAGTATATACGATCCCATTTTTTTTACCCTCCTCGATTCGTTCTTTAATGGGAAATATGGTGCCTCTTGGTTTTTGTTCAAGAAATTGGTTGTATAGCAAAACGAATTGACCAAGGAGTTCATCGGTAAGATTTTCAACACAGATAGAATATCCCAGATCAGTAAGTATTTTTTGAGTTTTTTCACTATTTTTTGCAATTTTAGAATGAAAAAACGCCGGATCGTGCAGGGTGCTATAGGGTAATTCCCATCGAATGTGCGAGGGGTGGATTTGGTGTAAGTCCATACATTACGACACTCTAATTTTCACAGTCTTTTCAAGTCGACGTACGTCAGCGAGAAGGAGCTCTTTTGTTTTATTAAAAAGGATAATATCAAAAATACTACTTCCTCCGTTCTGGGCGAATCGACAAAACTCGCCTATTTTTTTGTTCAACATGATTTTTTCAAACGAATTTAGTTTTTGAATATTTTTTATGCCGAGAACGCTCCTGAGCTTTCCTTCCTTTTTGGCAAAAAATTTCATGGCAATACTATATCCCTTAATCTTTCGTGAGACTACAGGTTTTTCGCCCATTCGAACAAGGATATCGTTCATATGGTGATTAAAACCATAAGACTTTTCGTATAATCTGTGACGGAATCCACCGATACGAGCAGCAACCTCGATGATTTTCCATCCCCCCTCTGTCTTCAATAGTTCAATGTGCGCAACTGTAGAACGAAGCGCAAGCGCATGTACCGCCTCTCTTGCGACACCTTCTCCTGCCGTCACACTTTTTTTAGAAAGCGAAGTCGGGGTCATTTGTTTGTATCCAAAAAAATCTTCAAACCCAACGGATTTTCCCGTAGTAATATGTACCATGGGGCAAAAATATACTTTTCCTCGTGCCGAAATATACGCATCGACCGAGTACATATCGCCCTCCATAAATTGTTCAACGAGAACATTTGGTACCCAGTTTCCACCTGTTTTTTTGTATACACCCTTAATATGACGAAAAACTTTTTTTAGTGTACTTTTTAGTTCTTCTTTGTGAAAACAAAGCGTCACGAGCCTGCTTGCGGCTAAACCTGTTGGTTTTACCATTAGGGGGAAGCCTATTTTTTCTTCAATTTTTTTAAGAGAGGCATTGGATGAATCGTTAACGACTGTGTATTTTGGGGTAATTTTAGGATTGTAAATACGCATGCGGCGACGCATGAGAAGTTTGTTAGATGACCAAACAAGAGATTCGCTCGTTGGTGTGCGCAGATATGGAACGTGTGGAACAACTCGAGAAAACAAAGAAACGTGGTCTTCACCGCGAACAGAAATAGCTACAAGTTCGTGTTCGTAAGGTAAGAGGATTTTTTGAATCTCTGTTGGCGAAAAGGTATCACATTCGAGAATAATATCAGTTAATTTTGCCCCCTTGGTTCCTTTTGCCGTACCCCGATCTCTTGTGTCCCGTAGTAGCGCAATCCGAAATGATCGTTTATGTTCCCTTTCCCACTGTCTAATCGCATGAATCATGTGTGGAAAAACACGTCCTACAAAAAGGATAATATCTTTTTTTGGAACAGAAGAAGAGCGTTTGCGGCTCATATATATGGAAAAAGATAGGCAAAGGGTAGCCTAAAAGAAGAAAAATGTCAATGGCGAACCTCAGGGTTTTTTAGAAGCCCAAGATGAATCTCAATTGCCTCAACAAGCGACGCTAGCCCGAGTGCGGCAAAGGTAGTGGTGAGAAATATGTTTCCAATAAATAATGTATAGACAATGAGACAGGCAGAACCAACAAAACGAATCACGTCAGACCGAAATTCACGCTCCACAAATACGCTATAGGCTAAAAGAATGGTACCAAGCATCCCAACAATATAGACCAAAGTTTCGGTGAGCGTGCTGGGGAGAGAGGGGAGAATATGCGTTAATAGCATATAGCGAAGGGTTACGCCGCTTTCCAGCGGTTGATGTAATCAATGGCTGATAACATGGCAATAACACCCGTGCCAGCCGCAATCACAATTTGTTTGTAGGGCACCGATGTGACATCACCCGCCGCGAAAATACCCGGCACATTGGTTTCGCAACGCAAGTTAATTTCAATTTCCCCTTGTTGATTTTTTTTGAGGTCTGGTACAAAACTACTATTTGGAACCATGCCCACATGAACCATCACTCCATTTGTGGTAATGTCTTTGGTTTCGCCGGTCACCGTGTCTTTGTAGCGCACGCCTTCTACTGCCTCAGTTCCTAAAATGTCGGTTGTGTTGGCGTTGTAAATAATGGTGACGTTTGGCCGGGCTTTAATTTTTTCTACGAGTATGCTTTCGCCGCGTGGAAAACCACCTTTGGTTTCTGCGGTGTCTGGGTATTTGGTAATAAGGTACACCTGTTTCGCGAGGTCGCTCATCATAAGAGCTGATTCAAGCCCTGAGTTACCGGCTCCAATGGTTGTTGTAATTTTATTGCGATACAGCGGGCCGTCACACACCGTGCAGTAGGTTACGCCTTTACCCTTCAATTCTTTTTCGCCGGGAACGCCCATTTCACGAGGGTGAATACCACTGCCGATCACGACGGTTTTGGTGCGGAAGATTTCGGTTTCACCGTTATAGTTTTTGGTCGTCACCATATGCACATTTCCTTCTTGAGTGATCGATTCTACGGCGAGGCCGTTTTTTATCGGTACGTTGTACGACTCAACATGTTTATGAAACATTTGTGCAAGCTCAACACCGGTCGTGTGTATGGTACCAGGCCAGTTTTCTACGTCACCTGAAAGAGCTACTTCGCCACCAATGTCTTTCGTGACAATGACCGCGTTCAGCCCCCGTCGCGCGGCATACACCGCTGCCGCAGAGCCAACCGCAGCTGCTCCAATAATAACAACATCGTATAATTGTTTGTCAGTCATAAGAAGAAATAAGTGAGGGTATGGTAACAAGTGGTTAGAGCGAGGTCAACCACACAGAGCCTGAAGGGTGGCAAGGTTTTCTTCGGGGCGTTTATTATTGCCAAATACGGCACTCCCGGGGCATACGGCCGACACACCGGCTTTCACAAGAAGAGGGAGAGTGTATTCGTTTACTCCACCATCAACGGCAATGCGGAGCGTTCGGTAACGGCTACGAAGTTCTTTGACGCGATCAAGAGTAGCTTCATCAAACGGTTGGCCCTGGGCACCTGGGGTGACGCCCATCAGCATAATACCGGAAATATGCGGAATGAGAGGTTCAAGGGTGTCGAGCGGAGTATCAGGGTTCAAAACGATGTGCACGGGGAGGCCATACATTTTGGCGCGTTCAATATCTTCTTTCGGGTTCGTAAGGGTTTCAATATGCATAAGCACGCGAACCGCTCGCGCAAGATGAGCCCAGTTCGCGAGATCATCAATGGGGTGTGTCGTCATGAGGTGAAGTTCGACGTCAAATCCTTTGAGGAAACTCATGGCTTCGATGGCGTGGCCGTAGGCCCAGGTTTTTTGCGCGGTAAATACACCGTCTGCTAGGTCGACTTGCACGGTACGCACGAGTCCTTTTACCCCAAGCACACACCGTTCAAACGCGGCTTTATCGAATGTTAAAATCGAGGGAATCAGCTCAACCATATATCGGTAGAGTTATTCAAGTTCAGCGACTTTTTTAAGGCGACGTACATGGCGTTCCTCTTCGCTAAAATTGGTCGCGAGCCAGGTTTTGACAATCGCCATCGCATGTTCCTCTGAGCCAAGTTTAGCTGCTAAACAAAGCACGTTGGTGTTATCGTCGGTGCGCATCGTTTCGGCTGCCATAAGGTTGTACCCGAGGCCGGCCCGAATTCCTTTTACTTTATTAGCGGCCATACATACGCCAATACCATTTTTACAAATAAGAATGCCTTTATCTTTCGTACCCTCGGCTACTTTTTCGGCAAGAGGAATCGCAAAATCAGGGTAGTCGTCGTCTTCAGCGTATTCGGTTGGGCCAAGGTCAGTCACCTCAACATGAAGTTCATTTTCGAGGTAACGCACGAGGCGTTTTTTGAGGTGATAGCCGCCATGATCAGAGGCAATATAGAGCATAGTATGGGTGTTTGTAATATCTGTCGGTAGTATAGCAGGGTGTGTTTCGGAAAACAAAGGAGTGTTTTTTGTGAAAATTGTTGACAATTGGCATTTTTTTCTCTATAAGAAAGGAGAAGGAGAAAAAGGAAAGAAATTGGCAGATAAGAAAGATGAAAAACCGCGAATAGCGGCAGCACTGACCAAGGCAGCTCGCGAGATCCGCTCCACGACCGGAGAAGCACTCAGTCGAGAACAGGCAGCGTTACGGGAGGCGCTCGGCTATTTCGCCACCCAAGCATCTTCGGCTGCAGGCTCCGGTCTGGTTCGGTACCTGTTCATGCCCCCAGTGCTCGAGACTCTCATCGAGGTGAGAGATGAGCTCAGGGGGGCGCAGGTAGAACAAGAGACGCCTATTTCGCCCGCTGACCCGCCTACGAGCGATGGAGGAGACGGTTCGACTGCTGGGAAGTGAGGCCCTGGACCATCTGCTCGAGAACACGTACGGCGCCGACCGGAACTCACCTTCCGGCCGGCGCTTCTTTTTTTTCTTGACATCTTCCACATTCTCTCGTAGAGTAGGAAATACCCACGTATACCTATATACGCTTTGTTATCACCAAAGTTCTTCTAAAAGAGTGGAGAGAAAGAAATCCTCATAAGGAAAGAGACTCTCTCGGGTGCGCCCGTTACCGCGCTTCAAATAAAGTGCTTGAGGGATTACCTTCAAGAAGTGAGATGGTACCATCCAGAATACTGGATTCTCGCACGTATACACGTGTTTTTTGTTTTTTATAGGGCATGTTGCCCATTTTACCTATGCCATACAACGCTAACGAAGAGGAAAAACGGATCCAAAAACAATGGGAAGATCGCCGTATTTTTGAGCGCTCGGTTGAAGAGCGTCCGGAGGGTAAACCATATGCGTTTTACGATGGCCCTCCATTTGCCACCGGCCTGCCGCACTACGGCCACCTTTCGGTTGGGGTGATTAAAGATATCATTGGTCGTTATTACACCATGCAGGGGTACCGCGTAGAGCGACGTTGGGGTTGGGATTGCCACGGCCTTCCTATTGAAAACATTATTGAAAAAGAAAAGGGCTTTGCCGGACGCCCTGACATTTTAGCGTACGGTGTCGCGAATTTTAACGAAGCGTGTCGTGCAACCGTACTCACCTATGCCGATGAGTGGAAAAAAACCGTGAAACGCATGGGTCGGTTTATTGACATGGAAAACGATTACAAGACCATGGACCTGCCCTTTATGGAAAGTGTGTGGTGGGTATTTTCAGAATTGTATAAAAAAGGACTTATTTATGAAGGGCACAAAGCCATGCATGTGTGTCCGCATTGTGTCACTCCACTGTCTAACTTTGAAGTGACACAGGGATACAAAGATGTAAAAGATATTTCAGTATACGCGTCATTCAAACTCAAAAACCCAGAAAAAGTATTCGCGGTAACTGGCGATGTGTATGCCCTCGCCTGGACCACTACCCCGTGGACCCTTCCTGGTAATGTGCTTTTGGCCGTACACAAGGCGGTTGAATATGTGGTGATTGAAATTGAGGGCGATGAGAAAAAATATCTCTTGGCAAAAGACTTAGTGAACGAAGTGGTCGACAACAAAACATATAAGGTGCTTGAAGAGGTGAATGGTATGATGCTCCGTGATGTGGCATACGAACCATTATTTCCATATTTTAAAGACACCGAGCGCGCGTTTCGCATTGTGGCTGCCGATTTTGTGTCGACCGAAAGTGGTACGGGTATCGTGCATATTGCGCCAGCGTATGGTGAAGACGACTATAACTTAGGGAAAAAGGAAGGGGTGCCACTCGTGCAGCATGTGGGCATGGACGGCAAGTTTGCGAAAGAAGTAACCGATTTTCAAGGTATTGACGTAAAACCAAAAGACGACCCAACAGCAACTGACGTGCTTATTATTAAGTGGCTGGCGGGCAAGGGGCAACTTTTTGGGAAGAAAAAAATTGAACACAGCTATCCGCACTGTTGGCGTTGTGATACGCCGCTTTTGAATTACGCCACATCAAGCTGGTTTGTGAAAGTGGAACACATGAAAGAAGACTTGCTTAAGAATAACCAAAAAACAAACTGGGTACCAAGCAGCATGCGCGACGGTCGTTTTGGTAACTGGCTTGAAGGGGCGTACGACTGGGCCATTTCGCGTAATCGGTTTTGGGGAACACCACTTCCTATCTGGAAAAGCGACGATGGGGAAGTGCTTTGTGTTGGCTCGGTTAAAGAGTTAGAGACACTTACAGGAAAAACAGTGACTGATTTGCATAAACATATTGTGGACGAACTGGTGATTGAAAAAAATGGAAAACGATTTACGCGTATTCCCGACGTGCTCGATTGCTGGTTTGAGTCTGGCTCTATGCCTTATGGGCAAATGCACTATCCGTTTGAAAATAAAGAAAAGTTTGAGGCGAGTTTTCCGGCCGAATTTATTGGCGAAGCGCAAGACCAAACGCGCGGGTGGTTTTATACGCTTCATGTGCTTGCAACCGCACTCACGATGGGTGACAATCCTTCCATTCCCGTCACAGCCTCGACACCGGCATTTAAAAACGTGATTGTAAACGGGATTGTGCTTGCAGAAGACGGAAAAAAGATGAGTAAGAAGCTCAAGAACTACCCCGACCCGAACGTGCTTATAGAAAAATACGGTGCTGATGCAATTCGCTATTATTTGGCCACCTCACCTGTCATGCACGCCGAAAATCTCAATTTTTCCGAAGCCGGTGTGCGTGAAGTATTTAGTAAACTCGTGAACACCCTTGTAAACGTGGTGGTGTTTTACGAATCATTCGCCAAAGAGCACGAGGCGCGTGTGCAAAGTGAGCATGTACTTGATACGTGGATTATCGCAAAGCTGCACGAATGCATTCGTGAGGTAACGGCTGGCATTGAAAAATATCGTTTGGCTGAAGCGGCTCGTCCACTTACTGCCTTTGTCGATGAGCTCTCTACGTGGTGGCTCCGTCGCAGTCGCGACCGGTTTAAAGGTGAAGATTCAGCCGATGCGCTGGCTGCTCTTTCAACCCTCGAAACCGTGTTGCAGACATGTTCTCGTGTGCTTGCGCCGTTTGTGCCGTTTGTTGCAGAGTATGTATATGAAAAAACCGGTGGCGCAAAAGAGAGTGTGCACCTCGAATATTGGCCAGAAGCCTCGGGAGGTACACTTGAAGCATCAAAACCATGTCTCGAGGCTATGGAAAAGGCACGGGCAATTGTTGAACGTGGGTTGGCGCTTCGTGCCGAAGCCAAAATAAAAGTGCGTCAGGTGCTTCAGGCGGTCGCGGTTTCACCACTTCCAGAAAAGCCATATCAAGAGATTGTGAAAGATGAATTAAACGTGAAAGAGATTGTGTTGATTGAAGAGGGGAAGGGTTGGTTAACCAAAAAAGACGATGTATATGTGGTATCACTTGATACCACCATCACTGAAGAGCTTAAACAAGAAGGAACTCTGCGCGAACTAGTGCGCACCGTAAATCAAAAACGGAAAGAACTTGGCTTAACACGCGATTCAATGATCACTCTTGATATCGGCGGTAGTGCGTATGTTGAAGGAGTGGCAAAACAGTTTTTGGATGAATTGCAACGTCTGGTACTTGCGAGCACGGTCACGTTTGAAGGAGTAGGCGAAGTGGCTCAGGTTGATAATGAAGAGGTGAGACTCGGTGTACAAAAAGTATAGAAAAGTTTTTGTGTCATGTGTGGAGTATCTATGAAGAAAATACATCGCTTTATTACTGACATGCGCGAAGAAGGTGGCGTGGTGACCGTTGAAACAGGCTCGGTCGTGCGCCAGATTCGTGATGTGTTGAAGCTCGTGACCGGTGAAGTGGTTGCTTTGTTAGACGGCCACGGACGTGTGGTTGAAATTGAACTAACACGAGTGGGTGACATGGTCGAAGGGCGTGCATTGCGTACATGGCAAAATGAAGGCGAGGCATCGAACAAGGTAACCATGTATGTGGCCATTTTGAAGCGTAACCTGTTTGAGCTTGTGGTAGAAAAAATGACCGAACTTGGGGTGACACACATTGTGCCAATCATTACTGATCGTACGGTGAAGTTGGGATTGAAGCATGATAGGCTTCTTGCTATTGCGAAAGAAGCAACAGAGCTGTCGGGCAGAAGTGTGGTACCAACTATTCATGAACCAATGTCGTTTGACGAGGCTCTGAGCGGAGCGGATATGAATGCAGAACATTGCTTTTTTGATCGTGTTGGTAAGGCAATGGGCAGCGCGCATGTGGGTGGCGCAAAAGCCGGGTGGATTGGCCCAGAGGGTGGCTGGAGTGAACGTGAATGTGAAAAAGCCAAAGCAGCAGGGTTTACCGCTGTATCGCTCGGCACCACAACCTTGCGTGGCGAAACGGCCGCGATTGTGGCGAGTTATGTTTGTGTAAAAGCCT
This sequence comes from uncultured Gammaproteobacteria bacterium, assembly GCA_964646505.1. Taxonomy (GTDB): domain Bacteria; phylum Patescibacteriota; class Patescibacteriia; order Magasanikbacterales; family UBA922; genus CAZQXB01. Next base: position 9,117 of record CAZYEQ010000001.1, on the reverse strand, counting down.
AGTCGCACAACATAATGTGATTGTGATATGATACGCGCATATGATTCGCGTTATTATGGGAGAAGTGATTGAGCAAAACCTGTCGGGGGTCGTGCTTATGACCGAAGGCGGTGTGGGGTATGCGCTGTTTGTTACACCAAACACAAGTGCGTCTCTTGCGGTGGGGCGTAACGCCACGCTTCACACCTATTTAAAGGTGGCCGAGGGTGCACTCGAATTATTTGGGTTTTTGCATATTGAGGAGCGTATTTTTTTTGAAAAATTACTAACGGTTTCAGGGGTCGGGCCAAAAACCGCGTTGAATATTTTAGCGCTCGGCAAAATGCAAAGCATTCAAGACGCGATTATTCGTGGGGATGTAAAATACCTGACGGCTGTGCAAGGCATGGGTAAAAAGACCGCTGAGCGCCTGGTGGTTGAATTGAAGGGAAAGATGGCTCGAACGCTTGAATCGTCGCCTGAAGGCGAATCTGATGCGCTAGGCGAGGTAGTAGAGGCACTCCTGGCAATGGGGTATGAGGAAAGTGAGGCGCGTGAGGCAGCAAACGCCTTGTCGGGGGTTGATGGAACCGTGACCGAACTCGTGAAAAAAGCTTTACAATTTATTCGTTAAGTATGGAAACATTTCGCATGAAAGGTCCTCCAGAGACGGTTGCATCATTTAATCCCAATGTTCGTGAGGTTAGCAATGTTATTCGTCAACTAGCTTTAGGATTAGAAGGAAAAGAAACAGGGCTTGGAGATAGAATTATGGCCCACATTACTGAACTTAATCCTGAAGAACCACAACGCTACCTCGCTTTTTTTCATGCGAAGCAAAGTTTGGAGTGGCTTCGTCGTTTAGGGGGGTCTTTACATGTGCAACAGCTAGAACGCGATTTTGTTCATGTGACACCGCCATCATCGGGGTGTGATGTGTATATAAACACCCACGACGGACATTTGTATGTGCGCACAGAACATGGCGGAATACACAATACGGTTTGTATCGAGAGTGCTGATCAGCTGGAGGAACTCTTTTCAAGAGACCGAGATACCTCTTCCCATATCATGCGTCGCGCAGCCTAAAGGGGTATAAAAAATCCGGCCAATCGGCCGGATTTTATGTTTTTCTATATTCGAACTTGTTAGACAAGCGTCATCGTGGCTACCGAATCGTTTGGTTCTTTAAAGCGCATCACGCGTACGCCCTGTGTGGCGCGGCCAAGTGACGACACCGATGAAAGTGGTGTGCGTACCACCTGCCCCTTCGTTGATACCACCATAATATCCATTTGTTCGTCGGCAGTGTTTACCACTCGCGCGCCAATAATGCGTCCTGTTTTGTCGGTTACAGCCATGGTTTTAATACCACTGCCACCGCGTCCTTGCACCTTGTATTCTCCAATCGGGGTGCGTTTGCCTAGGCCGTGTGTGGAAATAACTAAGAGTTCGAGAACGCCCTGTTTAATAACTTCTGGAGAAATAATATCCATGCCCACAATTTCGTCGCTTGATTTTATTTTCATTCCGCGCACGCCGGCTGCGTTTCGGCCCATTTCACGCACATCAGCTTCGCGAAAACGAATCGCTTGCCCCTCGGCTGTGACCAAAATAATATCGTCTTTACCGGTTGATGGGCGTACCCATTCAAGCATGTCATCGGCATTGAGTTTGAGCGCGATAAGCCCAGAGCGACGAACGTTATCAAAATCTTCAAGAGCTGTTTTTTTAATGGTTCCTTTGTTTGTTACCATCACAAGATACTTGTATTTAGTCATGTCTTCCATCGAAAGCATGGCCGATACTTTTTCGTTTGGCGCAAGTTGTAAGAAGTTGACGAGCGCTTGCCCCTTTGACGTGCGTGACGCTTGCGGTACGTCGTACGCCCGGAGTTGAAACACGCGACCGCGATTGGTAAAGAAGAGAAGGTTGTCGTGGGTGTTTGTGGTAATAAGTTGGTCAATCACGTCTTCTTCTTTGGTGGTTAAGCCAACTACGCCTTTGCCACCACGATTTTGGGTTTTAAAGGTGTCGGGCGGAATCCGTTTGATGTAGCCATCTTTGGTTACCATCACAATCGTTGCTTCGTTTGGCACCAGGTCTTCCATGCTAAACTCCTTCACACCATGAGCCAAAATTTTGGTTCGGCGCTCATCGCCAAAGCGTTCTTTGATGTCGAGTGTTTCGGTTTTAATAATGCCAAGAATTTTTTTCGCGCTGGCTAAAATGCTTTCGAGTTCCTTAATGAGCGCGAGTTTTTCTTTCAGCTCATCTTCAATTTTTTGGCGTTCCAAATTAGCTAACTGTTGCAAGCGCATGTCGAGAATAGCCACGGTTTGGCGTTCGCTAAAGCCAAATTTGTTCATTAAGTTCACTTTGGCTTCTTCTTTATCTTTTGATTTTCGAATGGTTGCAATAATAAGGTCGATCTTGTCGAGTGCTTTTTTGAGACCTTCCAAAATGTGCGCGCGATCTTTGGCTTTTTCTAAATCAAATTCCGTGCGGCGACGAACCACGATTTCACGGTGTTTGATGTGTTCTTCAAGAACGTGTTTTAGGGTTAAGACGCGCGGTTGAATGCCATCAACCAAGGCAATCATGTTGACGTGGAAGGTGGTTTGAAGTTCGGTCATCTTGTAGAGCGCGTTTTGAATTTTCTTCGGATACGCGTCTTTTTTGAGTTCAATCACAATGCGCACGCCATCTTTGTTCGACTCGTCACGCAAATCTTTAATACCTTCGAGTTTCTTTTCTTGTACCAAGGTTGCAATTTTTTCAATCAGGTTGGCTTTGTTCACTTGGTAGGGGATCTCGGTTACAATAATACGGAAGGTACCGTTTTTGGCCTCCTGAATGTCGGTCGTGCCACGGAGCACAATACCGCCGCGACCCGTAGCGTAGGCAGCCAAAATATCTTTTTTGTTATAAATCATGCCGCCGGTTGGAAAGTCAGGACCTTTAATGTATTCCATGAGTTCCTCAACCGTGAGTTTGGGGTTGTCGATAAGCGCGGTCACGCCGTCGCAGATTTCGCTCAAATTATGCGGAGGGATATTGGTGGCCATGCCAACCGCAATACCCATACTGCCGTTTAAAAGCAAGTTAGGAAGTTTGCTTGGTAATACGCGTGGTTCTTTTTGTGAGCCATCGTAATTCGCCCCAAAATCAACCGTGTTTTTTTCAATATCAAAAAGCATCTCTTCGGCAATGGCGTAGAGTTTGGCCTCGGTATAACGCATCGCGGCCGCACTGTCGCCATCCATTGAACCAAAGTTTCCTTGGCCGTGCACGAGCGGGCTGCGCATGGAAAAATCTTGCGCCATGCGCACGAGTGAGTCGTAAATAGCGATGTCGCCGTGTGGGTGGTATTTACCCATCACATCACCAACCACACGAGCTGATTTCAAATATTTTGAGGTATGGCGAAGCCCGAGGAGCCACATGGCGTATAAAATACGGCGATGAACCGGTTTAAGGCCGTCGCGTACATCGGGCAAAGCGCGCTGCACAATAACGCTCATGGCGTAATCGAGGTACGAGGTTTGCATCTCATCTACGAGGGCAATAGGTTCAACTCTGCCCATGTTTGTTTGTGGCAAAAGGGTATCTTGGGTTGGTTTTTCTTTCATAAAAGGTAAGGTAAAGCGGGGCTAGCGTACCACGGCCGTTGAGGTTGTCGCAAGCGTTGATGAGGCAGTGTTTGCCGTTGACGTGGTTGACGAGGTAAAAAGACTGGCAAAACTACCCTTGAGTGCTGTGTCTGCCTCGGTTTCATGAGTCGTAGACGCGGTTTCGGCAGGTAATACCGCAGTTTGTGAAATGGTTTTAAACATCGACGAAATACTCTGTTTGGTTTTAGGGAAAAGCGAGATTCCTTTTGATGAAGAGAAAACGTCGCCAATAAACGCGCGTGCGTTCCAGCCCCACATCACTACAAGAATGATAAGGAGTCCTCCGACTCCAAGGAACAGGAGCCGTCGTTTTTCCCGCTCCACATGGCCGACCATCATGCGCGAAGTGTTTTTCGGTAAGGTTTCACCAGTTGGTGTGTATTCTGCCATCACTCGTTCGGGGAGCATGTCGACGGCAGCCGCGATTTCTTTAGCAAATGCCGACGCGTCAGTTTTTTGCGATTTCTTTCCGCGTTTTTTTCCTTGCTTGGCCCCGTGTGGCATAGGATTATTCTTTGGCGAGTAAAACAACTTTGGTTTCTTCTTGAGGAAGATCTTTTTTCTTCATAATGAGTTTCTTTTCGGCCGAGTCTGTTCCACTTCCGAACGCTTTGGCAAAGGCCTCTGCCGAAAGTGCTTTTGGATCGTTGTCTGAGGCTGTGGCGATGGGAATAATGAGACGTGGTTCAATGGTGTTGGCCACATCAATCGCCCCTTCAATATCAAACGATTCACCGCCACCGGCAGGAACACAGAGGATATCAACATCCCCCAAGGCTTCAAGTTCTTTTTGATCAAGTTTGGTTTTGCGAAGTCCAAGATGGCCGACAGTCAAGTTTTCCGCGTCAACTCGGCAAACCAGTTCGCCGTTTTTTCCCTGTCCAACCGTGATAAGAACACCTTTAATTTCGTATTCGCCAGGAGTGCTAATAATAAATGGGTTTCCTGAAAGGGGGATAGAGCCTTCTTCGCCACGAGTAAAAATGGCAATGTTTGGGGTTAGGCTGCGAGGAAAAGAGCCGTTATCTGGTTTATACGCGTCAACAACGACAGTCACGTCGTCGTTTAAAGGTTTCGTTTGAATTTTAAGGGCAGTACCTCCGAGCCATGACAGATGCATATATGTTTGTTGATATGTTGAAGGGTAACGAGTGGAAGTATACTAGAAAAAAATGGAGTTGCCAACTAGCCTTAAAGCGCGTGGTACCCTCTTGACAACCCTCCTTTTTCTGCTATACTACGCGCACATTTATTCATATCTCGCTTTATCGAGATGCTCGAAACCTAGTACAGGGTTCGGGTTATAGGGGGAAAACATATGGCAACAAAGGCAAAAAAACAAGACGCAATCATGGACACAGAGTTTGGAAAGCTTCTCAAAGAGCATTTTCTAACCCTTCCTAAAGTGGGTGATATTGTTTCGGGTACAGTGATTTCTGTAGGAAATGGTATTGTTCGCTTGGATATTCAAGGCATGACGACCGGTATTGTCCGTGGTCGTGAGCTTTTTGGCGAATCAAGTGAATTTTCAAACATCAAGCCGGGCGACGCGGTTGAGGCAACCATTATTGAGCAGGAAAATGAAAATGGTGAAATGGAGTTATCATTCCGTTCAGCTGGTCATCAGAAGGTATGGGAACGCATGACCAAGATCATGCAAGACGGCCTTACGATTACCGCTAAAGTGCTTCAAGCCAACAAAGGTGGGCTTATGATGCAGGTAGACGCGATCTCAGGTTTTATGCCAGTGTCACAGCTCTCACCGGAAAACTATCCACGTGTGCCAGGCGGTGAAAAGAACCGTATTTTGGAAAAACTTCGTGAACTCATCGGCAAAGACATGCAGGTGAAAGTAATCGATGTAAACCAAAAAGAAGAAAAACTTATCGTGTCACAAAAAGCCGTGTGGGAAGATGAACAAAAAGCAGTTCTTGACTCATACAAGATTGGCGACACTATTAAAGGTGAAGTTGCTGCGCTTACCTCATTCGGTGCCTTCGTTAAATTTGGTGAAGGCTTGGAAGGGTTGGTGCATATTTCAGAAATCGCATGGCAGAGAATTGACCACCCGAAAGATGTGCTTAAAGTAGGTGACCGTGTTGAAGCGCAAATTATTGACCTCAACAAATCAAAGATTTACCTCTCAATGAAGCGTCTTGTTGACGACCCATGGAAGAGCGTGAAAGAGAAGTATAAAGTAGGTGATGTAGTTTCTGGCGCTGTCCATAAAATTGAACCGTTCGGGCTCATGGTGAAGCTCGACAACGACATTCATGGTTTGGCGCATATTTCAGAGCTTTCTGATACTCAAATGAAAGATGTGGAAGAGTTGAAACAGAAATTTACCATTGGTAAAAACTACAACTTTGAAATTGTGAACATTGAACCTACTGATCACCGCCTTGGCCTTAAGCTCGAGGGTGTAAAAGGCAAGCAAAAGCGTGCTCCAAAGAAAGAAACAGCGAAAAAAGAAGAAGAAAAAGAAGGGGAAGTAGCAGGAGAGACGAACGCAGAATAATTGAGACAAAAACCCCCGCCCGCGGGGTTTTTTGTTTGAGGATGGCCATGGTTGACAATCACGAGTGTTTTCCCTATACTCAAAAGACAGTTTTTGTTTTTTCTATGACACAATTTATTAAACAGTTTCTTATCATTATCGCGGTTCTCACCGCAGTGGCATTTGGGTTGAGTTACGCGGCTGACCGCGCGGAAGGTCCGGTGGATGTGGCAGTGAATCAGTTAGTGACTCAAATTGGCAATGCCGAAGTGAAGTCAATTGAAGTGCAGGGGAACTATTTATTTGTAGAACTCAAAGATGAGCAGGCGAGAAAAGAACGTGTGCAAAAAGAATATAATCAGTCATTTTCAGAACTCATGACCGACTACGGTGTGGCGACAAGTTCGCTCCGTGATGTGGCAGTGACGGTGAAAGATGAAGGTGGTGTGGTATTTTGGGTTAAAACTCTGGCGCCGTATATTTTACCGTTTTTAATTTTGGGCGGACTGTTATTTTTTATGACCCGCCAAGTAAACGGTGCTAACAATCGGGCGATGGGTTTTGGTCAGAGCAGTGCGAAAGAGGTGAAGCCAGAAGAAAGTAAAGAAAAAAAGACCTTTAAGGATGTGGCTGGCGCGAAAGAAGCGAAGGAAGAGTTAGAAGAAGTGGTTGATTTCTTAAAAAATCCGAAAAAATTTGCTGACATGGGAGCGAAAATTCCGAAAGGGGTTTTACTTATGGGTTCGCCGGGTACTGGTAAAACACTCCTCGCAAAAGCAGTAGCAGGGGAGGCGGGTGTGCCATTTTTTCACATGAGTGGATCTGAGTTTGTGGAAATGTTTGTGGGTGTAGGCGCTTCACGTGTACGTGATCTGTTTCAGAAGGCGAAAAAATCTGCGCCAGCGATTATTTTTATTGATGAAATTGATGCCGCTGGTCGTAAGCGTGGAGCAGGACTCGGGGGAAGTCATGATGAACGCGAACAAACACTCAACCAAATTCTTGTTGAAATGGATGGCTTTGATCCAAACATTGGGGTTATTGTGATGGCGGCTACGAACCGCCCAGATGTCCTTGATCAGGCGCTCCTTCGCCCTGGCCGCTTTGATCGTCGTGTGGTGATTGAAAAACCAGACTTGGCCGCACGTCTCGAGATTCTTCAGGTTCATGCCAAAAACAAACCATTTGCAACCGAGGTTTCAATGCAGCGTTTGGCTGAACGCACCCCAGGGTTTACGGGTGCCGACCTCGCAAA
>CAZYEQ010000001.1:0-1702 GCA_964646505.1 uncultured Gammaproteobacteria bacterium | reverse complement strand
CAAACCTACTCAATGAAGCAGCCATTTTGGCCGTACGCAAAGGCAAGAAAACCATTGAACAGAGTGATGTGCTTGAAAGCATCGATAAGGTGATTTTAGGGCCAGAGAAACGTTCACGCGTTATGACCGATAAAGAACGAGAAATGACCGCGTACCACGAAGCAGGACATGCGATTGTGGGCCACTTTTTACCAAAATGTGACCCAGTTCGTAAGGTGTCGATTATTGGTCGTGGTATGGCGGGTGGCTACACGCTCTCGATGCCAGAGACTGATAAACGCTACGAAACCCTCGGGGATTTTAAAGATGATATGGCCATGGCCATGGGAGGCTACGTTGCTGAAGTCATGATCTATGGTCGGGATAATCTCTCCACTGGCCCATCAAGTGATTTGAAAAAAGCGACACAGATGGCAACCGCCATGGTGGTACGTTACGGGATGAGTGAAAAACTTGGTACCCGTGTATTCGGTGAAAATGAAGAATTGATTTTCTTGGCACAAGAGATTCATGAGAAGAAAAATTACAGTGAAAAGACTGCGGAAATGATTGATAGCGAAATTGCCGCGATTTTGGATGAAGCACGAGTTCGAGCCGAGAAGGTGCTAACCGAAAAACGCAATAAGATGGATGCGCTCGTGAAAGTGCTCATGGAGAAAGAAACTGTTGAGCAGGATGAGTTTAAAAAGATTATGGAGGCATAGAGTAAAAAACGAAAAAAGACCCCATAATGGGGTCTTTTTTGATCACCTACCTCACAACAGCTCTATAGAAGCATTCTCATCTCTCGGCGAATAGCCGATCCTTTCCTTGCGGAAAGGGGAGAGAGTGGCTACTTTTCAAAAAATGAAAAGCGTTTATAGAGCTTGTGTGAAATGATGATTAAGATAATCTATCACAAAACTTGTATTTTCATAAAATGAAACAGAATTATTTTTTCCCCTCACCATACTCTTCAATAAAAGAGTGGGGAATTGAGAAGGCGAGCAGTGTTGATACAACCGCTCGCCAACATACCCGAATGCAATGGGTATTTTTTCTCGAAACAGATACAGGATGTATCCGGAAACGTGCCCTGAACGGCACGGATCTTCACCGATATTTTTGAATTTCGGTGCTTTTGTTGGTTTTGCAGTGACTCAATGCAGAGAGTGTTTTTTACAGTCTCCCGCGGAGGAACGGGCGAAGCTATTTCTCGCTTTCGGGGTGACTGGCCTTGATTTTTTCCAACTCCTCGTCCGTAATCGCATATATACGGTAAGGTACCGAATAGCCGTCGAGCCCCATATGGTACCCACGATTCACGATTTTCGTGTTAGGGCCCATATGTATATGCTCGAAGCTTTCTGTGGCATTCCAGGGGTCGCTACTAATAGAAGACGTATAGGTGAAAAACACGAGGCCGCTACGGGTAAACCCATAAATTGTGCGAGTTCTCACCCGGAGCAGGCGATCTTCGACCTTGTCCACTTTTGACTCCGGAACAAAGAAAGTTCCTGTCTCGGTGGTAATTTTAAAGACGGGGGCATTGTCTAGCCGAAAATTCGCCAATTCCTGCGGCTTTGTCCACTCACCCCGTATGTCTACGGTAACTGGGCACAACCCAGATTTTCTCGCCTCCTTAATCAGGTTGTCGACGATGGCTTTGTGACCGTCGACAAGGATATCATCCCACACAGATATACGAGTCATGTGTAGTCCT